>NZ_CP016201.1:2388486-2461375 GCF_001683335.1 Selenomonas sp. oral taxon 126 | reverse complement strand
CATCTGCTCACGCCGCAAGAGTCCAAAGGAAAGGGCGATGTTGATCTCATCGAGAATGACGAGATCCGTCTCTCCTTTGGATATGACAGACAGTGCTCGCGCAAGCCCCGATGTGAGCAAGGCGACATAATCATCGGGCGGCTGTCCCTTGGGGAAAATAACGACATCATCCCCAAACGCCTCGCGCGCGCGTTCATCCATCATCCCCTCTTCTGCAATAAAGAAGGGCTTACCCGTGGTCTCAAGCGTCAGATTCGGCATTTTCTGCAAAATATGCTGCTCGCTGTAGGCAAGGCTCTTCATAAACTGCATGAGAAACACACGATGACCTGCGCCCAGCGCGCGAATGGTAAGACCAATTGCCGCCGTCGTCTTCCCCTTCCCGTCTCCGGTGTAGACCTGAATCATCAGAGAAGAGCCTTGTGGCTGACGTTGATACGTCCCTTCTCGTCGATTTCGATGACCTTGACCTCAAGCTGATCGCCGATCTTCACAACATCCTCGACGCTCTCGACGCGATGTTTTGCAAGCTGCGAGATATGGCAAAGACCTTCCTTGCCGGGAAGGAGCTCGACGAACGCGCCGAACTTCAGGAAGCGCGTGACGCGCCCCGTATACACCTCGCCGACCTCAACCTCGCGCACGATATCCTCGATCATCTTGCGCGCGCGATCCATCGCCTCCATGTTGGGCGATGTGATGAAGATATTGCCGTCCTCATGGATATCGACATCGACGCCTGTTTCATCAATGATCTTGCGGACAACTTTGCCGCCCGTTCCGATGACATCGCGGATCTTGTCAATGTCAATGGTGATAACCTCTACGCGCGGCGCATATGGGGAGAGTTCAGCCGCAGGCTGGGCGATGCATTCGAGCATTTTTTCAAGGATGAATGCCCTTCCCTGCTTTGCCTGTGCAAGTGCCGCCGCAAGGATATCGCGCGTAATCCCGGCGATCTTGATGTCCATCTGGATCGCCGTGATACCCTTGGAGGTGCCGGCGACCTTGAAATCCATGTCGCCGAGCGCGTCCTCCATCCCCTGAATATCGGTCAGGATGGAATAGTCGTCCCCATCGCGCACAAGCCCCATTGCAACACCGGAAACGGGACGCTTGATCGGAACACCCGCGCACATCAGGGAAAGCGTACTGCCGCAAACGCTGCCCATCGAACTCGAGCCATTCGACTCGAGAATCTCCGATACGAGACGAATCGTATACGGGAAATCCTCAATCGACGGAATCATCGGAAAGAGCGCACGCTCCGCGAGTGCACCATGTCCGATCTCACGCCGTCCGGGGCTGCGCATGGGGCGCGCCTCTCCGACACTGTAGCCCGGGAAATTATAGTGGTGCAGATAATGCTTCGTCGTCTCGGGTCCAAGCCCGTCGATAATCTGTTCATCTCCGATCGAGCCGAGCGTGGTGACGGTGAGCACCTGTGTCTGACCTCTGGTGAAAAGCCCGGAGCCATGCGTGCGCGGCAGAATGCCGACCTCACAGCTGACAGGACGCACCTCGTCCAGCGCACGACCGTCCGGACGAATTTTCTCGTGCGTAATCATATGGCGGACAATGCCCTTTTCGATCTTGTAGAGAATCTGCGAAATCTCCTTCGCGGCGTCCGGATACTCCTCGATGAAATGTTCTACCGTCTCCGCTTTTATCGCGGAAATATCTGCGTCGCGCATGAGCTTGTCACTGTTGCGCGTTGCGGCGTCGAGACGCTCCTCGGCATAGGAGCGCACCTTGGATTCGAGCTCCTCGGAGACAGTGAAGATGGCGGGTGTCTGTTTCTCCTTACCGCAGGCTGCTTGGATATCGTTCTGGAACGCGACAAGACGGCGAATCTCGGCATGACCAAAGAGGATCGCATCGAGGACCACTTCCTCAGAAAGCTCATTTGCACCTGCCTCGACCATCATTACAGCGTCATAGGAACCCGCTACCGTAAGATTGAGCTGCGAAACTTCCCTCTGCGCCTCCGTCGGATTGATGACAAATGCGCCATCGACATAGCCGACACGAACGCCGGCAATCGGCCCCATAAAGGGAATGTCCGACACAGTGAGAGCACAGGAAGCACCGAGCATGGCGGCGATTTCCGGAGGATTGTCCTGCTCTACGCAGAGAACTGTTGCCACGATTTGAACGTCATTCCGAAAGCCCTCGGGGAACAGCGGGCGGATGGGACGGTCAATCAGGCGCGCGCAGAGCACAGCATCGCTGCTGGGGCGTCCTTCTCTCTTGATGAATCCGCCGGGAATCTTTCCCGCCGCATACATCTTCTCCTCGTAGTCCACCGTCAGCGGGAAGAAGTCAACGCCCTCACGCGGAGCACTCGAAGCCGTCGCCGTCACCAAGACTACGGTATCGCCATAGCGAACCAGAACAGCGCCATTTGCCTGCTTTGCCATTTTCCCATGTTCTACGGTGAGCTTTCGTCCGCCCAACTCAATTTCGAAACACTGCATAATATCCTCCTAGGTCTCTCTATTCGTTCCATATGACAAAAGCATTCGACAAAATATCATAGAATCCTTGTCCCAACAGCAAAAAAGCGGGGAATCCCCCGCTCTTTCTCTCCGTGTTCGGAATATTACTTACGCAGATTGAGCTTCGTAATGATCGAGCGATAGCGCTCAATATCCGTCTGATACAGATAGCTCAGAAGGCGACGACGATGTCCAACCATCTTCAGAAGCCCACGGCGCGAGTGATGATCTTTCTTGTGTTCCTTCAGGTGCTCCGTCAAATACTGGATGCGTGCCGTCAGAACGGCGATCTGCACCTCCGGCGAGCCCGTGTCGCCCTCATGGACGGCATGTTCCTTGATGATTTCCTGTTTCTTTTCCTGTGTGAGCATTGGAATCCTCCTCATAATTTTTTCACCACTGACCAAGAAAACGTCGGATTATTCGTCATCTGAGTCATGGTTCTGTTAGCGCTCATCATATTACCATAGAAATATTTTCTTGTAAATGAAAACTTTTTTCAAACTTTCGTTCGACTTCTCGTTTATCCTCTGCAATCTGAGCGATGAGCGCATCAACGGATGCAAATCGCAGTTCATCCCGTATTTTCTCATAGAATGTGACCATGATCTCGCTGTCATAAAGATTTCCCGAAAAATCGAAAAGATGAACTTCGAGGCGTCGGTCGCAGCCGTCGAATGTAGGATTGTTTCCTATGTTGGCAACACCACAGTAAAGCAGCCCCTGATGCATCACCGTCACGGCGTAGACACCGTTTGGCAGACGCTCATAGTCCTCGCGCAGAGCAATGTTCGCAGTGGGAAAGCCGAGTGTCCGCCCTCGTGCCTGTCCGTGAATCACCGTGCCGATGATGGTAAAGGGATAGCCGAGATACTCTCTCACACGCGCAAGTTCTCCCTGTGCAATCAAGGCGCGAATCCGCGTACTGCTCACAGGTGCGCCGTCGCGCATCACGGAGGGGCATACGATCAGCTGAAATCCATACGTTTCGGAGTTCTCCCGCAAAAGTGCAGTTGTTCCCTTCCCGCCGCGTCCAAACGTATAGTTTTCTCCCACGACAATATACTTCGGGGAAAAACAGCGCTGCAGCAGCTGCATGAAATCATCGGCAGACGTTTCGGCAAAATCGGAGGTAAAGGGGATTTCAACGAGGGCGTCTGCACCGAGATGATTGAGTATGCGGGCGCGCACGGCGTCGCTCCCAATGCGACGCGGTGCACCTTCGGGTGCAATCACAGAACGTGGATGATTTGCAAACGAAAAAACAAGCGCAGTTCCATTAATTTCCTGCGCTTTCGCGACGGCAGTCCGAATGATTTCCTGATGCCCGATATGAAGGCCGTCAAACATGCCAAGTGCAACGACGATACTAGGATGTTTTGATGAAAAATCAACAAGCTGACTATATTTTTCCATGCAGAAGAAACATACTCCTCAAAAATGTGTTGGCAACTACCTCTTAGGCTTCTCCGATGATGCGCAGCTCCGGAAAAAGCTGTACGCCATGCGCTGCATAGACCCGCTTCTGAATGATCGAGATCAGCTGCTGCACATCGTCTGCCGTAGCATTGCCGATGTTGATCACAAAGCCCGCGTGTTTTTGTGAAACCTGTGCGCCGCCGACCGTGAGACCCTTTAATCCCGTCTGATCGATCAGCGTCCCCGCAAAGTATCCGGGCGGTCGCTTGAACGTACTTCCCGCACTCGGATAAGACAAGGGCTGCTTGCTCTCGCGCCGCTGATTCAGATCTTCCATCCGTGCAAGGATCAGAGCCTTGTCATCTTCGTGCAAATGCAGGCGCGTTTCACAAATTGCCTCATCGCAGCCATGAAAAATGCTGTGCCGATAGCCGAAATCCATTTCCTCAGCGGAGTACAGACGCACATTGCCTTCGAGCGAAACGGTTTTGACCGACACGACGACGGATTTCATCTCGCCGTCATAGGCACCGGCGTTCATAAAGACCGCCCCGCCCATGCTCCCGGGAATCCCACAGGCAAATTCCAGCCCTGAGAGTCCATACTCCTGTGCACGAGCAGCGGCGTCACGCAACAGTGCCCCCGCGCCAACGATGAGATCCGTTCCCTCGCGTGACAGAGCCGCCATCTTTCGGCTGAATCGTATGACAAGACCGCGAATACCGCCGTCACGCACCAAAAGATTGGACCCGTTTCCGAGCAGCGTCACCTTCTCGCCATATTCCCTCGCCATACGGATAATCCGCTGGACTTCCTCCGTATTTTTCGGATAGAAGAGGAGATCCGCAGGCCCGCCGATCCGAAACGTCGTATGAAAGCGCATAGGGGCATCGGTAAAGAGCCGCGCGGCATCAAACTCTCTGTAACAGGCACGCACGAATTCCTTGTTCATCAATGATCTCCCCCATTGCAGCCCGTTCCTGCAAGACGCAGTTCAGCAAAAGAGTTTTGACGCAGCGCCTCATATGCAACGACGGCAACGGCGTTGGACAGATTCAGCGAACGCGCGCCTGCGTGCATCGGTATGCGTATCGTATGCTCCTCATTTGCGGCCAGCAGGGACTCCGGCAGACCCGCAGTCTCCTTTCCGAAGACGAGAAGAGCATCCGATGTATAGCAAATATCGGAGTAGATATGCGCCGCCTTCGTCGTGCAGAAGTAGAATGGATGTCCCTCATACTGCCGCTGCACATCTGCAAACGAGTCATGATAGTGCACCTTGACGAGATGCCAGTAGTCCAGCCCTGCCCGCTTCAAATATCTGTCATCTGTCGAAAAGCCGAGTGGACGCACGAGATGGAGATCCATCCCCGTACCGGCGCATAGGCGCGCAATATTCCCTGTGTTTCCCGGGATTTCCGGCTCGACAAGGACAATGTGCATGAATATGAGACCTCACTCTCTGCCAGAAATAATGCAACGTCATTATATCGAATTACACTTAAGGAAGCACGGACTTCATTTTATCAGCGATTCCTTAAAAAAACAACCCACAGGAGCAGAAAGGCCTGTGGGTCGCATGTATTCCTACTGCAAAACAGCACCCGTGTTCGCAGACGTTGTCAGCTTTGCATAGCGCGCAAGATAGCCCGTGTTGATCTTCGGCGCCGGCTGTACCCATTTCGCACGGCGATGCGCAAGCTCCTCATCGCTGACCTCGAGCTCGAGCTTTCGATTCGGAATGTCGATCAGAATCGTGTCGCCGTCCTCAATGAGCGCAATCGGACCGCCCGACATCGCCTCAGGCGAGATGTGTCCGACGCAGGCGCCCTGA
This sequence comes from Selenomonas sp. oral taxon 126, assembly GCF_001683335.1. GTDB lineage: Bacteria > Bacillota > Negativicutes > Selenomonadales > Selenomonadaceae > Centipeda. The sequence continues at coordinate 2,455,624 of NZ_CP016201.1, read as the reverse complement.
CTCGCGCCGCTGAAGCGCCCGTCCGTGATGAGACCGACCTTCAGCCCCATGCCCGTGATGACCGCCGTCGGATTCAGCATTTCCTGCATCCCGGGGCCGCCCTTCGGGCCTTCATAGCGGATAACGACAACATCGCCGTCGTGGATCTTCCCCTCCATGATGGCATTGACACCATCCTCCTCGGAGTTGAAGCATTTTGCCGTGCCGCGATACGTTAGCATATCGTCCGCCACCGCTGACGCCTTGACAACGGCGCAGTCCGGTGCGAGATTCCCGCGCAGAATGGCAAGACCGCCCTGTGGACGATAGGGATTCTCGACGCTGTGAATCACCGTAGAATCCAGAACCTCTGCGTGTGCAATTCGATCGCGCACTGTTCCCGTAACGGTCAGCGCATCCAAGTGGAGCAGAGCCCTCTTCGACAGCTCCTTCATCACCGCCGAGATTCCGCCCGCCTCATTCAGATCCTGCATATGATGCGTTCCGGCAGGACTGAGCTTCGTGATATACGGCGTGCGTCTGCTGATTTCGTCAAAGAGCGGCGGCGGCAGCTCGATACCCGCCTCATGTGCAATCGCCGTGAGATGCAGAACGGTATTGGAAGAGCCGCCAATGCCCATGTCAACGGTGATCGCATTCTCGAATGCCTCACGCGTCATAATATCGCGCGGGCAAATGTTCTTCTCAATGAGGTCGAGGATGACGGCACCTGCCTGCTTGGCAAGGAGGCGGCGCTCACCCGTATAGGGGGCTGGAATCGTGCCGTTGCCGGGAAGCCCCATGCCGAGCACCTCGGTCAAGGAGTTCATCGTATTCGCCGTGAACAGACCGGAACAGGAGCCGCAGCTGGGACAGGCGTGCTCCTCGATGGCTGTCATCTCGCGCGCATCTATTTTCCCCGCCGCGAACATGCCTGCCGCCTCGAACGCCTGACTGACACTAATATCGCGCCCGCGATGGCGCCCAGCAAGCATGGGGCCGCCGCTGACGAGAATTGCGGGGATGTTGAGCCGCGCCGCCGCCATGAGCATGCCCGGTACAACCTTGTCGCAGTTCGGGATGAGGACGAGTCCGTCAAATCCCGATGCCATTGTAACGGACTCAATGGAGTCCGCAATCAGTTCTCGGCTTGCGAGGGAGTATTTCATCCCCGTGTGCCCCATGGCAATACCGTCGCAGACACCAATGGACGGGAATTCGATTGGCGTTCCGCCGGCTGCTGCCACACCAAGCTTCACGGCTTCCGCAATCGTGTTCAGGTGAAAATGTCCCGGAATAATCTCGTTGAACGAATTGCAGACACCAATCAGCGGTTTTTTAAGATCTTCAGAACCATATCCGTTTGCATGAAAAAGCGAGCGATGTGCACAGCGTGTCGCCCCTTTTTTTACGACATCACTTCTCATAAAAACTCTCCTAATTCTACTATCGTTTATGGAAGCTATGCTCTTCCATAAATAAAAGATAACATAAACACATGACAGAGATTTTAACGCATTCCATGATTTTTTTCAACAGCTTATCTCAAAGAGCACTGTTCTCACGTGGCATACGATGAGTGAATGTGTTATAATCTGATTGTTTCTCGCATGCAGATTCTCAGAGTTTCCTTAAAACTCAATCCCTCTCTGTGCCTTGATTCCCTTTTGAAAGGGGTGCTTCACAAGGCGCATCTCGGTGACGAGATCGGCTTGGTCGATGAGTTCGGATGAGGCATTTCGTCCCGTGAGGATCAGGTGGGTTCTTGCGGGACGTGCTGCGAGCAGCATCTCCAGATCATCCGATTGGATAAATCCAAAGGAGTATGCATAGTTGAACTCATCGAGAATGACCATGTCCCACGTATCGCTCTGGAGCTCTGTCATTGCCGTTTGGAGAAGTTCGACAGCAGCGCGGCGGTGTTCTTCCTTTGCGTCGTCACCTCTCTGCGAAAAACCAAGCCCCCCCTGCCTGATCTCGATGCAGCCATTCATGGATGAGAGGGCTTCGATTGCAGCGAGTTCGCCGTAGTTCCAACTGCCCTTGATGAATTGCAGAATGAGCACGCGCATATGATTTCCCCATGCACGCAGCGCCATTCCCAGAGCCGCCGTTGTCTTCCCCTTTCCTTCACCGGTGTGAACGATGACAAGACCTTTGTTTTCCATATGAATTCCTCAACTTTCTACAAAATATTTGGGTGAACGCATGAAGCATTACTTTTTTTTCACGGGTATTATTTTTCTCGCCGTCCTCGGCTGTATTTTCCTCATCGAGAAAATGGACGTCCTGCACCTGAAACAGATGGACATTACAGCCGAAGTTCACGAAACAGACGGCAGTTCCACACTCGTGTGGGAGCGTCTTCCCTATCCCTGCTATTATCGCATTGATACCTACATCAAGACAACGGGGGCAATCGCCGAAGAGTCCATCTATGAACACGTAAAAACAGAGTTCAGCACCACGCCGTCCTGCAAGGTCTCCTCCGCTCCGATTCCATTCTATTATCGCATTACAGCCTATGGAATGTTTGGTGCGGTGACATCCCCGTCGACACCAATTGCGGCACCGTATTTCATGGCAAAAGCGCCCATTCCAATCCGTCACTATACGGAGGACGCACCTGCCAGCCTCAAGCCCTTTCTGCTCTGGCACAGCATTCCGAATGCGGTGCTCTATGAGGTCGAGCTGCTCTCCGCGCCACCTGCACAGGAGGGCGGTACAGATCCTTCACCAACAAACCATCTGATGAGCACGCGCAGTATTTTCACAAATGGCTGGCAAGCCGATCTGCGCGCCTATCAATCCTACGAAAAGATATATTGGCGCGTGCGGGCGCTCGGACTGAAACACGAGGCAATCGGAGAATTCTCTCCCGCCGAGGAGCTTTATCTGGACAAATCCGCAGACTTTCCAAATCGTCCGATTCCGAACACCTTCGATCAGGTAATGGATTTCCATCAGCCCATCTATCCTGTATATCAGTGGATTCCTCTAAACGGTGTGACACGTTATGAGGTCGAACTGCTGACGGAATTGCCCGCAGAGGAGCATGGAACGACCCCCGATCCAAACCGCGCATGGGCACAGACGATCACCGACACCAACGCTGTTTATGATGAGTATGCGCGCCCCTATGCCGGCATATATTACTGGCGTGTGCGCGGATTGGATGACGAAGATAATACAGTCGGCACGTGGTCGGATCTCGCCTCGTTCACCGTCGATTCTGCGGCGAATCACATCTATGCAGCGGCGCTCGGGGACAGCATCACGCACGGCGGGGGCGCCATATCATGCTCGCCTGCATTCCTCGAGTACAGCTATACAACCTATCTGCCGTTTGAATGCCTCAATCTCGGACGCAGCGGCGATACATCGCATACTACGCTGGAACGCTTCGAGCAGGATGTGCTTCCCCTGCATCCGGCAAATCTGCTGATTCTGACCGGATCGAACAGTCTGCGCGCCTATGGTGTCACGGCACAGGACATCATCGACGATCTGGATGAGCTGCAAAAGAAATGTTTGAACCACGGCATTCGCCCCATCTTCCTGACACTCCTGCCGCTCAATCCGGAACGCATCTCACTTGCCTTCCACTCAGAGACAGATCCCTCGTGGAGATGGAAGATGATGGCCGTCAACACGTGGATCAGAGCACAGGAATTCTATGTGGACATGGAGCCACATTTCTACGACAAAGAGAAGCGCATCATGGATCCACTTCTCTCGACGGACGGGCTGCATCCCGATATCAACGGAAAGCGGATGATGGCGGAAATCATCAATGAATGTCGTGAGCTGTTCCGCGAACTTCCATAAGCAGAAACAACGCGATGAAAAATCGCGTTGTTTTTTATTGCCGTGATTGGATGAGCATGGCGTCGCCAAAGGAAAAGAATCGATACCCCTCTTCGACAGCCGTTCGATATGCATCGAGTGTAAACTCCCGCCCGGCAAACGCGCTGATGAGCATGATGAGCGTCGATTTAGGAAGGTGAAAGTTTGTGATTACAGCGTCCACAATCTTGAATTCATACCCAGGATAGATGAAGATATCCGTCCACTCCGTTCCCGCTTCGACCACCCCTGTTGCCGACGCTGCGGATTCCAGTGTGCGAATAGACGTTGTTCCTACAGCGACAACGCGCCGCCCCTCTTTCTTTGCTGTGCGGATGAGTTCTGCTGTTTCCGCTGAAACCGAATAAAACTCGCTGTGCATCACATGATCTTCAATGGTATCGACCTGAACGGGACGAAATGTTCCAAGCCCGACATGAAGCGTAACAAAGCCAAATTGGATGCCCTTTTGCCGCAGTTCCTCCATCAGTGACTCTGTGAAGTGCAACCCGGCCGTCGGTGCAGCTGCCGAGCCTTTGACACGGCTGTAGATCGTCTGATAGCGCTCCCGATCTTCCAACTTCTCATGAATGTATGGGGGAAGCGGCATCGTGCCCAAGCGATCCAGAATCTCCTCAAAGATGCCGTCGTAGATAAATCGTACGATACGCCCGCCAAAATCCGTATGAGCGACAATCTCACAGGATAATTCTTCCGAGAATTGGATGACGGAGCCTACGCGCACCTTTCTCCCCGGCTTGACCAATGCCTCCCATTGATCTTTTTCGATCTGACGCAGGAGAAAGACCTCGACCTTGCCCCCCGTGTGCTCCCGCGCGCCAATGAGACGCGCAGGAATGACGCGCGTATCGTTGAAGATCAGAAGGTCGCCCCGCTTCAGGAAGTCTCCGAGCTGAAAAAAACGCCGATGCTCTATCGTATGATTGGATGGGTCTAATACCATAAGCCGCGAACTGTCGCGCGGCTCCATGGGAATCTGAGCAATGCGTTCCTCCGGAAGATCATAGTCAAAATCAGAAATATCCATGTAATTAAGCACCTTGCCTAGTATAATTTTTCAAGTGTTACGCCGGAATAGTAGTAGAGCAGAATGTCCTTGTATCCTTTCCCGCTGTCTGCAAGCGCCTTTGCGCCCCACTGTGACAGCCCCAGTCCGTGACCGGAGCCATATCCGCTGAATACAACTTCTGTACGACCCACGCGTATGTCAAACAGCGTGCTCGGAAGCGAGAACATGGAGCGGAGATCATTGCCCGAGAGACTAATGCGCCCCTTCGTTCCAACAAACTCTGCCATGCGAACGCGCCCGGACGGCGTTCGGTCAGCACTGCCTTTTCCAATCGTCAATGGAGAAAGTCGTATCTCTTTGAGCGTACCGAGACTTTTACCGCCTGCCTCGATTTTCTGCACAAAGGATGCCATGGAGACCGTACGGCTCCACGGTTGGGTCTGCGTACGGAGCTCTTTCACAGCCCGCAGATAGGGCACGGGACTCCCCCACACATGCTCGCTGAATTCGGTCATCCCGCCCGAATCCGTGTGAAAGAGTGCGTCGATGACAGCCCCCTTGTAGAATAGCACTTCTCCGCGCGTACTGTTGACAGCCTCTGTCGTTGCGCGTGTTTCAGCGGACATACCTTCATAGACCTGACAATGCGCGGTATTACAGAGGTCAAATCCCTCCGCCATGTGCCGCTTGCGGTTCTTCAGTGCAAAGGTGCGCGCCGCCACACTCTGAGCACGCAGCGCTTCGGCAGACCAACTCGGCGGCATCTCCTTCGGAACGACGCCGTAGAGATAGTCCTCCACGGGTACATTGTTGACGACGGTCATCCCCTGCTTCTTCAAAAGAGTGATAAATCCGCGATAGGGCATCCCATTCACCTGAACAAAGCCTGTGGATTCTGGCTGAATCACCAAACGCTCGCCCTTGAGCTCCTTTTCATTTGCTAAAAAACGATCCCGAATCATGCGAACAGAAAGCTCTTGTCCCTGCGGAATTTTCATCATCGGCTCTTTCTCCGGATCGTTATAGACGTATAGAGCGCCGCTCGTTGCCGAGAGACGAACTTGCGATACGCCCTGGCTTAGCCCGATCGTGATTTCGGGCTGCCATGATGCTGTAGCCGTCATAGGAAGAACTGTAATCGCAGCAAAGAGCACGGAAACACATAGGAAAAGATACCGATTCATAGCAAACTCCTCTTCTGACCGTTATGCCATTAACCGCAGGCGTTTCTTCTCTTTGTTTTCCTTGCGCTGCAGCTTGCGAAGCTCCCGACTGTACCGCTCCTCTTCGCTGAATACGCAGCCGCAGTAGGACTGACGGTAGAGTCCCATGTCTTTGCTGAGGTCGATTCCCTCCTGCCAGCCGACACGAAAGTCCTCGTAGTAAAATGCAACACCGTATCGCTTCGCAAATTGTTCCGCAACGGAGCGCATGAGATCATGCTGCTGATAAATGCTGTAAAAGAGCGTGGATGTGAACGTATCAAAGCCGTGTGCTGCAGCATAGCGTGCCGTTTCCTCCAACCGCCATGTATAGCACATACGGCAGCGGCCTTTGCGCGTCCCCTCCGCCGGCAGAGCCCGTTTCAGGAACTCGCGCATTGCATACTCCTCGTCTGCAATGAAGTCCATCTGCGAGAGCTCGGCAAATTTCCGTGCATTCTGCAGACGTTCATTCCACTCCTGATAGGGGTGGATATTGGGATTGAAGAAGTATCCTGTGGGCTCGATTCCATCAGCACGCAGTTTTTTTAATGGGTAGCAGGAACATGGTCCGCAGCACATGTGCATGAGCAGATTCATCTCAGAGCAGTTCTCCTTGTCTGTCATCATTCGCAGGAAACGGAATCCCCATATGCTCGTATCCGCCGCGCGTGACAATCCGCCCGCGTGCCGTACGCGCGATAAAACCAAGCTGAATCAGATAGGGTTCGTAGACATCCTCGATGGTTTCCACCATCTCGCTGAGAGCCGCTGCAAGGGTCTTCAGTCCGACAGGACCGCCGGAGAACTTCCGAATCATAACCTCGAGCATGTAGCGATCCTTGTTTTCGAGACCGTTCTCATCGATCTCGAGTGCCTCCAACGCCTCGACCGTCACCGCCTTCGATATAACCGTCTCCCCCGCCACCTGTGCAATGTCACGCACGCGTTTCAGAATACGGTTTGCCACACGTGGCGTCCCCCGCGATCGCCGCGCAATCTCGAGCGCCCCCTCCCGCTCAATGCGGACGGAAAGAATCTCTGCCGTACGCTCGATAATGAGGAGCAGCGCTTCCGGCGTATAGTATTCGAGGCGCGACTGAATGCCGAAGCGGTCGCGCAGAGGCGCCGAAAGAGCCCCCGTCTTGGTCGTTGCGCCGACGAGGGTGAACGGTGCGAGGTCGAGCCTCAGAGAGCGTGCACTCGGTCCTTTCCCGATGATGATGTCAATCGCATGATCCTCCATCGCAGAGTAGAGAATCTCTTCAACATGGCGGGAAAGGCGATGTATCTCGTCAATAAAGAGGACATCATGCTCCTGCAAATTTGTAAGCAGGGACGCAAGATCCCCCTGCCGTTCAATGGCGGGCGCCGAGGTTTGGCGGAAATTCGCACCCATCTCATTTGCAATGATTGCGGCAAGCGTTGTTTTGCCAAGTCCGGGGGGACCGTAGAGCAGCACGTGATCCAAGGACTCATGCCGTGAGAGCGCCGCCTGTATGAATTTGGACAGATTCGACTTCACCTTGTCCTGCCCGATGTATTCGTTCAGCCGACGCGGGCGCAGACTGTACTGCCAGCCGTCTGCAGCCTGCTCCTCGAAGGAGATGAGTTCCTCATCCTCATACATATCCGTCATCAAATCCCCCTCTCAAAACCGCTGCAGCTCGGACAGCGCATAGCGGACGAGTTCTTCCGTACTCTCTCCGTCGCTCTTCTTCCTGAACACCGCCTGAATCTCACTCTGCTGGAAGCCGAGACTGAGGAGCGCTTCGGTCGCCTCGGCAATCATATCGCCCGTGCCTTCGTGAATATCGACCGTATCAACGGGCTCGGAGGACGCATCGAAGTCGGCAGATGAAATTTTATCCTTGAGCTCCAATATAATGCGCTCGGCGGTCTTTTTGCCAATGCCCGGCAGCTTTGTAATCGCCTTGACATCCTTCTGATGAATCATTCGGTAGAAATCGTTTGCAGAAGTTGAAGAGAGTATCCCCTGCGCGACCTTCGGTCCGATGCCGGAAATGCCGATCAGATGCTGGAAGAGGTCGTACTCCTCCTGCGAGAAGAATCCATAGAGAAGGATTGCATCCTCACGTACGTGTGTATGCACGTAAAGCAGAGCCTCCTCACCGACGGAGAGATGTGTGCGCGTCGCATGTGATATGAAGACGCGATAGCCGACATCGCGGACATCCAAAAAGCAGTAATCCGAAAAAATATGCGCGACCCTGCCGCGTAAAAAACCTATCATTGCTTCCCTGCTCCTCAATCTAGATGCAATTGCGCCATGCAATGCTGTCTACACAGTGCGCGGCACTGATGGCGACGGCAAGTGCATCCGCCGTATCGTCCGGATGGGGCGGCGCGGGAAGGTTCAGCAGCTTCGTCACCATGTATATGACCTGTTCCTTCGTTGCCTTTCCATAGCCCGTCACGGACTGCTTGACCTGCAACGGCGTACGCTCCACAATCGGAATATTGTTCTTTGCAGCGGCGAGCAACACGATGCCGCGCGCCTGACCGACCGGAATCGCCGTGGTCACATTCCGATTGAAAAAAAGCTGCTCCACCCCCATTGCATCGGGAGAATACTTTTGAATGAGCGCTTCCAATTCCGTATAGATTTTCAAAAGTCGTTTTTCGACCGCCATTTTGGACGGCGTCGTGATTGCCCCATAGGCGTGGGCGCGCAGACGCGAACCCTCCTGCTCCACAAAGCCATAGCCGCAGATGGCAGTTCCTGGATCGATACCGAGTACTAACATCTTCTCATTCTTAAAAGAGTGCAGACGCATCGTCTGCACTCTGATAAGCACTCCTCTGCTTATTCATCCATTTCATAGTTGCTGTAGACGTTCTGGACATCGTCATTGTCCTCGAGCGTGTCGATCAGGGTCTGCATCTTTTCGGCGTCCTTGTCGGCGAGATGCACTGTCGTATCGGGCACCATCGTCACCTCGGCAGATGCCGTCTCGATTCCCTTTTCTCCGAGGACTGTCTCGATCACCTCAAAGGCCTCCGGCTCGGCAATGATTTCAAAGACATCGTCCTCGGAGCGCATATCCTCTGCGCCCGCCTCCAAGACGATCTCAAGGAGGGCATCCTCATCGTCAAACGCCTCGCGCTCCACGATAAAAACCGCCTTTTTCTTGAACATCCACGCAACGCAACCGTCCTGCCCGAGGTTGCCGCCATACTTTGAAAAGAGATGGCGCACATCCGCTGCCGTACGATTGCGATTGTCCGTCAGGATGTCAAGCATGACGGCAGTACCGCCCGGCCCGTAGCCCTCATAGAGGACTTCTTCGTAGTTGCTTCCCTCGGTCGTGCCAAGCCCCTTCTGGATGGCACGATTGATATTGTCCTTGGGAATATTATTTGCCTTCGCCTTGGAAAGCGCGAGCTTTAGGCGCATATTGCCCGTGGGGTCTCCGCCGCCCATGCGGACGGCAATCGTGATCTCACGTCCGATCTTCGTTGTGATCTTTCCGCGAATGGCGTCATTTGCCCCCTTCTTACGTTTGATATTTGCCCATTTTGAATGTCCCGACATTGTTTGGTCTCCTTCCTGACCCACTCTGCATGGAGGAGGTCAATATACAAGCTGATAGTGCTTTTTCTTTCCTTTTTTGACAAGCGCAGTGCCCTCAGAGAAATCGTTCTCGCTGAGAACATAGTGCTCATCCTCAATGCGGACATCGTTCAGCGTGAGCCCGCCCTGCTGGATCATGCGGCGTGCCTCCCCCTTCGACGGGAATACATCGCCGCGCGTGAGCACATCCACAAGTTTTTCGCCGATTGCAGCGCGAATCTGCGGAAGCTCCGCCGCCATACCGCCGCCGAAGAGCGCCTTTGCCATCTCCTGCGCCTTCTGCGCCTCCTCTTCCCCGTGGACGATCTTGGTCGCCTCATATGCGAGGATCTCCTTGGATCGATTGATCTCCTGTCCCTCGGCTGCCGAGAGGCGACGCACTTCATCCATCGGAAGATAGGTGAGCAGGGAGAGACAGATCTCGACATCGGCATCGTCGATATTGCGCCAGTACTGGTAGAAGTCATAGGGCGAGGTTTTCTCGGGATCGAGCCAGAGTGCGCCGCCCGCTGTCTTGCCCATCTTCGTGCCATCGCTCTTTGTCAGCAGCTTATTCGTGAGTCCGAACACCGTGATATTCTTCTTGCGGCGGCAGAGCTCGACACCTGCGATGATATTCGACCACTGATCATCTCCGCCCATTTCCAGCTTGCAGCCATAGCGTTTGTTGAGCTCGAGGAAATCATACGCCTGCATAATCATATAGTTGAACTCGAGGAAGGTCAGCCCCTTCTCCCAGCGCTGCTTATAGCTTTCTGCCGCAAGCATACGATTGACGGTGAAATGCGAACCGACATCACGCAGGAGTTCGATGTAGTTGAGCTTGCGCAGCCAGTCCCCGTTATCCACCATGATCGCCCGATCATTCGAGAAGTCAATGAAGCGCGAGATCTGCCTGCGGAAGCAGTCGCAATTATGACGAATGGTCTCATCCGTCATCACCTTGCGCATATCCGTGCGTCCCGACGGATCTCCAACCGTTCCGGTGCCGCCTCCAACGAGACAGATGGGACGATGTCCTGCACGCTGCAAATGCGACATTGCCATGAGCGCGATCAAATGACCTGCATGGAGGCTGTCTGCCGTGGGGTCAAAGCCGGTGTAAAAGGAAACCTGCTCCTGCCCGAGAAGCTCGCGCAAACCGTCCTCATCGGTGCATTGTGCAAGAAAACCGCGCTCTTTCAGTATATCAATGGCGTTCAATATATTCCCTCTTTCTCAGTTCTGTCCTTTTTCTACGCCCATACCAGGCTCGGGCGCATCTCCTGATGGCGGAGATGTGCCGTGCGACGGAGGCTGTGCGCTGTTTGTCTCGCTCTTATTGGAGCCGGAGGTCGTCGTCTTCCCCGTGTCCTTCCCTTTATCGTCCTTTTTTTTCGGATCGTCCTTTTTCTTTTCAGGATCTTCAGTCGGAAGCTCCGTTGCAGACGATGCGGCAAAGGCGGGAGAGCTTTCGAAATGACTTACGGGAAGCCCTGCGTTCGCCTTCAGCATGAATGCCTGCCAGATGGCGGCAGGCGTCGTCCCGCCCGCCATACCGGGCAGATCACCCTCGCTGTCGTTGCCAATCCAGACACCTGCCACAAGATCGGGCGTATATCCAACAAACCACGCATCGTGATAGTCGCTGGTCGTACCCGTCTTTCCCGCCGCAGGTCTGCCGATGTCGGCACGTGTACCCGTACCACGTCGGATGACCTCCTCCATCATCGCCGTCATTGTGGCGGCGTTCGCTGCGGAGATGACGCTCTTTTCCTTCCGCTCCGCCTCCTCGAGTACCTTGCCCGTACGTGAGACGACGCGGAGAATGGAAATCGGCTGAACATGGATGCCACGATTCGCAAACGTACCATACGCACTCGTGAGCTCGAGTGGGGTGACGCCACGCGTCATACCGCCCAGCGCGATGGCAAGATTGCGGTCGTTCGTTGCACCGTCGAGCACAAATGTCGATATGCCCATTTGCTGCGCATAATAGATTGCCTTGTCGATGCCAATGTCCTGTGCAATACGAACCGTCGGAACATTCAGCGACCATTGTACGACATCGCGCAGGCGCACCTTGCCCGAGAAGTTACGGCTGTAATTCTGTGGCTCCCATCCGCCGATATTGAGCGGCTTGTCGTCGATGACAGTATCCGGCGTGTAGTTATTCTCAAGCGCTGCAGCAAAGACGAAGGGCTTGAATGCAGAACCGGGCTGACGCACTGCCTGCGTCGCACGATTGAACTGATCTGTCCCGCGGCCGCCGACCATTGCACGGATGTATCCTGTGTGCGGGTCGATGGCGACCAGCGCGCCCTGCGGCTGGACGATGCCGTTCGCATCCGTGTAGTATGTAGGAAGGTTCTGCATGGCGCTTTCCGCCGCCGCTTGGAGATCCATGTCAATGGTGGTGTAGATCTTCAGCCCATCCTTATAGATGGCATCATCGCCGTATTTCTCGGCCAGCTGCTGCAGCACATAGTCCACGAAATAGGAGGGGCCATCTCCGCCGTCATTATTGCTCTTCGCGATGGCGAGCGGTTCCTTTTTTGCAGCATTTGCTTCCCGCTCGGTGATATAGCCATATTTGACCATCTGATCGAGAACGACTTCCTTGCGCTCGGTTGCCGCCTCCATATTGTTGATCGGAGAATAGTAGTTCGGACTCTTGGGGATACCTGCGAGCATGGCACATTCATTCAGCGTCAGATCCTTGACATCCTTGCCAAAATAGGTATGTGCTGCTGCCTGAACGCCATAAGCTCCCTGACCAAAATAAATCTGGTTCATATAGAGTTCGAGGATTTCCTGCTTCGTATACTGACGCTCGAGCTGAAGTGCCAGAAATACTTCCTGTATCTTGCGCTTCAGTGTCCGATCCTGCGTCAGATAGGCATTCTTGGCCAGCTGCTGCGTGATCGTAGAACCGCCCTCCGTGAGTTCGCGTCCACTGATATTTGCCCAAACAGCACGCATAATGCCACGGGGATCAATGCCGATGTGATCGTAGAACCGATTATCCTCAACGGCAATGAAGGCATTCTGTAGATCCTTCGGAATCTCATTGATGCTGACAGGTCTGCGATTTTCAGCGGCATGGATATTGGCAATCTCATTGCCGTGAATATCATAGATCTGCGACGATGCCGGCGGCACAATATCCTCCGCGAGATTCGGTCTGGTATTCAGACTTGCCGTGAGGAATCCGCATCCGACGCCAATGATCATGACGAACAGGATCAAACCCATGACGAGAATCGCTTTTCCAAAAATGGAGCCGTTATTTGACTTCTTTGTTGTTTTCTTTTCGCTTTTCTGCATAGATACCTTCCTGTCTGGATGTCTCTCCACGGAGCATTGTGCGTCCAATTCCCCTTATTTTAACACAAACTGCAAGTTTTGTAAGGATATTTTCTCAAAAATAGAAGAGCATACTATCAGAAGTGCCTATTTCAGTTCCACAACAGTCGCCCCTGTTCCGCCTTCGGAGATATCCGCAAACGCAAACGACAGCACAGAGCGATGATGTTTCAGATACTCCTGCAATCCCTGACGTAGCGCCCCCGTCCCCTTGCCGTGAATCAGAAGGATCTTGGAAAGCCCCGTGAAAACAGCGTCGTCAATAAATTTGCCGAGCACAGATTCCGCCTCGGACACGGTCATGCCGCGCACGTCGATCTGCGGACGGATCTCCGCCGACTTTCTGGAAATCGACGCAGCTACGCGTACCTTTTCGACGTTCTTTTGCTTTTTCCTGCGCGCAACAAATCGAGATGCGTTCATCTTGACAATCGTGCGCAGCCCACCCACCTGAACGGCAAGCTCCTTGCCCTGAACGGAGAGCACCGTCCCCTCCTGTGCAAGGCTTTCGATGTAGACAATATCGCCGCTCTGAATGTCATCGGCGCGAACGGGCTTGCCGACAGGCGCATTGCGCTCTGCAGAAGTCGGAACATACGCCTCGTCCAGTCGGGCACGTGCCTCCTGAATCGCCTTGCGGCGCTCCTTGACCCCGTGATCGTCGAACTGATCCTTGAGCGACTTGATCGTTTCCTCGGCGCTGCGCCGCGCCTCACGCACGATATTGTTTGCCTCCTCGCGCGCCTTGTGCAGGAGCTCCTGCCGCGATGCGGCAAGCGTCTCGCGCTCGCTACGCAGACGTGCCTCGACGGCTGCAATTTCGCGTTCTTTGTCACGCAGTTCACGATTCTTTACTTCGTAGTCCTGCTTTTCCTGTTCGAGCTCATTGACGACGCGCTCGAAATGCGTATGCTCCTCGTTGACATAGCGCTCCGCACGCCCGACAATGTCCTGCGACAGTCCGAGCTGTCGGCTGATCGAAAAGGCATTGCTCGCCCCCGGAATACCGATCAGGAGACGATAGGTCGGCCGCAGGGTCTTCAAATCGAACTCAACCGAGGCATTTTCCACGCCTGTCTGCGTGTAGGCGTATGTTTTGAGTGCCGCATAATGCGTCGTTGCAAGCACCGTGATGTCCCGCTGGAGGAAATGCTCAATGATGCTGCGCGCAAGCGCTGCCCCCTCATCGGGATCGGTGCCGGCTCCGACCTCATCCAGCAGAATCAGATCGCCCCGCTCCGCCTTTTCGATGATGCGGACGATGTTCCGCGTATGCGCCGAAAAGGTGGAAAGGCTCTGCTCGATGCTCTGCTCATCTCCGATGTCCGCGTAGATATTGCGGTAGACGGGCAGCTCTGAATCCGGCGCCGTCGGCAGGAAACAGCCGGATTGTGCCAGCAGCGACAGGAGTCCGAGCGTCTTCATGCTCACCGTCTTACCGCCTGTGTTCGGTCCCGTAATCAGGAGAATGGAAAACGTGTTTCCAAGCTCCATGTCAATCGGCACAACCTTATCCCTCGGGAGCAGCGGATGCCTTGCACGCTTTAAGCGGACAACGCCGTCGCGATTCAGCGTCGGCGGATATGCCTCCATTTCATGCGCAAGACCCGCACGGGCAAAGATGAGATCGATCTCCGCGAGGATCTCACAATTTTCCGCAAGTATCACGGCGGCCTGTGCAATTTCCCCCGTGAGTTTCTGCAAAATCCGCTGAATCTCCTGTTCACGCGCAAGCCCCATCTGCCGCACGGTATTGTTCAGCTCGACGGTCGCAAGCGGCTCCACGAAGAGAGTTGCGCCGCTCGCCGATTGATCGTGAATGACGCCCGGAAAATAATTGCGGTATTCCTGTTTGACGGGAATGACGTAGCGCTCATCGCGCACAGTGACAATCGCTTCCTGAAAGCATTTCTGATTCGCCGTATCGTGCAGGATGGCGGACAGGCGATCCTTCACACGCGCCTGTGCCGTATGGAGCTCCCGCGTAATCCTGCGCAGCTCGGGGCTGGCATCCTCACGAAAGTTCCCGTGCTCATCAACCGTATCCTTGAGGTGACGCTCCAATGTGCCAAGAATCTCAATCGGTCTTGCCATATCCTTCAGGAGCGGAGTCTCCTGCGTGAGATCACGGAAAAAATACTTTATGTTCCGCATACCGCCCATCGTGCTCATGACGGAGCGAAGCTCGTCAATCTCAAGGACAGAACCCATTGTCGCCTTTTTCAGAATCGCACGCAGATCGTAGATTCCTCCGAAGGGCGGCGGCTGCAGCTGTCGGATCTGCACCGCTTCGCGCGTTTCCTCATGCAGGCGCACAACCTCCTCGTAGTCCCCCGACGGTGTGACGCTGCGGCAGCGCTCTTTGCCGCGTATGGAGGAGGCAAACGATGCGAGCCAATTTGTAATTTTTTCGTATTCTAAGACCTTGAATGACTCAGTGTCCATACATACCTCTTATAAGATCCCGCGGAAGTAATGCCCGCGCGTAATATCATTGCCCTCCTGCATACGCAGATACTGCTCATCTTCTTCCTTGATCGGAGATTTTTGCTGCATTGCAGTTCGATACATCCGTACAATGCACTGCAGCTCCTTGGTCGGAATGCCGCGCCCCTCGATCCGCAGGGTTTTCACACCCATGTGGAGGAGCTGCTGCACATAGGGCAGCAGGGATAATTGCTTGCTGTTCAAGATGTGCATACGGCAGAACTGATCGGTCATCACGGGGAAGTCCACGCCCTTGCGGTCGCGGAGGTAATAATCCTGTCTGCGGCAGGGCATCGAACATTTCCCCGTGTCGAGATTGCCGAGAAAACTGCCCAAGACGCAATACTCCGAAATCATGAGCGGGAGGCGTCCGCTGACAAGGGCTGTCAGTGGAATAGGGCTCGTTCCTGCAAGCCGCTCCATCTGTTTTCCGTTGAGCTCAGGGGAAAGCGTCGCCTCTCCAAATCCATACGCGCGGAGGAATGCAAGCGTGGAGGGGTTATAGGAGATCATCGAATAATCCGCATGGAGCACAGCGGGAACGCGATCCCGCGCAAGGTATGCCGTCCCAATGTGATGAACGTGCAGAGCCGACGGCAGTTTCTTCCCAAAGCCCTCAAAGAGACGGATTAAAGCCGCCTGTTCATCCCCTCGGACAATGCGGGGGGTATTGTAGTCGATCCGAACACCGCATTCAGTCGCATAATCCCATGCGGCAGCATAATCTTTCGGTTGGAGAGAGGCACCGCGAAGCGATTCACCGCCGTACAGAATCCCGTCCGCACCCGCGGTGACAGCCGCCTTCATCGCGGCCAAATCATCGACAGCAACCATCAGCGCGGCAGGCTTCTGAATATCTGATTTATGAGCCATATGTCCTGTGCTGTTTTCCGCAGTCAGGCGTACAGCCTCGCTCCGCCTTTGCTGAAAACGGCTCATACGAACCTCCTCAATAGAGGCAATGGCAGAGCGGCGCAGATTATTCAGTTCGCTGACAGGCACCATCACGGATTCATCCATCTCACAGACAAGCTCCGCAAGTGAAAATATGGTCGTTCCTAGTCGTCCCATCTGTTTCTGCACAGTCTCGACGGTGAGCGGGCGATTGTTCGCCTCAGCGACAACGTAATCGCTCTCGCTGTCCGCAGCATTCCCCGCATCGTCCTCGATATGGAGATGCACCTGCTCACCGAGCCTTGCATAAAGGACGGCACGAATCGGAATACGCGCACTGTGATCCGGATCATAGGAGCGTCTTGCCTCATCCATGAGCTTCGCGTCATAGACCTTGAAGACGCGGTCATGAACGTGAACTTTTCCGCGAATGGGAAACGACACCGTATCTCCTGTAGCGGCCTCGCGGCACTCCTTCCCCCGTGCATTGTATAAATGCTCGATCTCGACACTGACACGGCCGCCGACCTTCACCCAAAAATCCACCTGATCGCCAATGGCGAGTTTCCCGGACAGCTTAACCGAGACTATATGCGAACTGCGGTCATATGCAGTGACTCGCCCGATCAGCAGTCCGCGATTGTTCGGACGGCGGTCGCTCATCATATATTTTCCCTGCGGCTTTTCCATATATGCCGTGGTAAAGTCACGGTTGAACACCTGCGCCAGATGGTCGCGATCCTCTGCGTCAACGGAGGCACTCTCATGATCGAGATGATGGTCAATCGCCTTGCGGTAGGTATGAACAATCGTTGCAACATATTCGGGGCGCTTCATACGCCCCTCGATTTTGAGTGAGTCAATGCCCGCATCGAGCAGCTGCGGAATGAGTTCGATTGTATTCAGATCACGCGGAGAGAGGAGGAAGTTCCCCGCCGATTCACCAAGTACATCCTTTCCGTCGGCATCGACCAATGTATAGGGCAGACGGCAGGGCTGCGCACAGCGCCCACGATTCCCGCTGCGCCCGCCGATCATGCTGCTCATTAGACATTGACCCGAATAGCAGACACAGAGCGCGCCGTGTACGAACGACTCGATTTCAATGCGGCTCTCGGCGCAGATATGACGAATCTCTGCAATGGATAGCTCACGCGCCAAAACAACGCGTGAGAAACCAAGCTCCTCCAACGCCCGAACACCTGCAAGATTATGCACTGTCATCTGCGTGCTCGCGTGCAGCGGAAGACGCGGAACGACCTGCTTTGCCAGACGTACAGCACCGAGATCCTGCAGGAGAACGGCATCCGCCCCCGCATCGTAGAGGAATGACAAATATTCCTTTAACTGCGGGAGTTCATCACTGTCGACAATCGTATTGACAGCAACATGCACCTGCACATTTTTGAGATGTGCATGACGAATCACCTCGGCAAGCTCATCCTCATCGAAATTGGAGGCGTAAGCACGTGCACCGAACATCTTTCCGGCAAGATATACTGCATTTGCCCCATTTTCAACGGCAGCGAGAAATGCTTCCTTCGTTCCCGCAGGAGCGAGTAGTTCAACCAATGAATTCAATCCTTTGCATCATAGGGAAGCGCAACGGAATTTGTCCCCTGCGCTCCAACGTCGTCATTTCTGTCCTCATTGTCCATCACATCCGTAGCAGCGCGCATTTCCTCGAAGAGGCGCAGCTGGTCGTCGTCAAGCGTATCCTTTACGTCGTCCATGTCGGGAAGTGCAGGAAGATCCGCAATCTGCTCGAGACCAAATGCGCGCAGAAATAAATCCGTCGTTCCATAGAGAATTGGGCGGCCGATCACCTGCTTGCGCCCCATCTCACAGATCAACTCAAGCTCGAGCAGGCGACCGATCGAACGCTCCGCACGAACGCCTCGGATATGCTCCACTTCCTGCTTTGTAATCGGCTGCTTATACGCAATGATGGAAAGCGTCTCCATCGCCGAGGAAGAAAGTGTCGGCTGCACCTTTTCCGACAGTTTCTTCAC
This sequence comes from Selenomonas sp. oral taxon 126, assembly GCF_001683335.1. Classification (GTDB taxonomy): domain Bacteria; phylum Bacillota; class Negativicutes; order Selenomonadales; family Selenomonadaceae; genus Centipeda. The sequence continues at coordinate 2,437,234 of NZ_CP016201.1, read as the reverse complement.
CCACGGAAAGGCGTTCGGATGCGTCACGAGCTGATAGCCGCCTGCGGATCTGCGCAGAAAGATCCCGCTCCCGCGTTCCGTGAGAATATGCTCGAGCTCGATCAATGTCTCCTGTACTTCCCACTCGGGCGCCTCGATGATTTCGGCGAGCTTCGGTACGGAGAGCGGAATGCCGGCAGCGAAGAGAACGGCTTCCAATATGCCTGCCCGACTAAGAGACTGCACGGCTTCCCTCCTTTGCCGAGATCACAATTTCATAGTAAAGATGTTCCTGCGCAATATAGACCATCTGCATTTTCGCGAGTTCCAAAAGTGCCAAAAAAGCAGACAAAAGCTCCTCGCGCGTCCCTGTTGGAAACGCCTCATGCAGTTTGATTCTGCCGTTCCTGCACCGAAGAAGTTCGAGAATATCCGTCATCTTGTCCTGCACACGATATTCCTCTGCCGAAACAACAACGGCAGGAATCACAGGTTCTTCACGAATGCGCCGAACATCTGAAAAAAAACGCATAAGCGCCTCTGCCGAAAGTCCCGTAATGGGCATTCGATGTGCGGGAAGCGGCATCGGTGCACGCTCTACATAGGGGCTCTGGGCATCGTTCAGAGAGAATAGTATGGACGAGACCTCCTTGAAACGACGGTATTCGAGCAGTCGCTCCACAAGCTCCATGCGCGGATCTTCCTCCTGCTCCTCCGCCGCATCGGCCTTTGGCAGTAGCATACGCGATTTGATCCGCAGGAGAGTCGCTGCCATCACCAAAAACTCGCTTGCGTATTCAATGTCAAATTGATACAGCGTATCGATATGGTCGAGATACTGACGTGTCAAATCCGCGATGGGGATATCATAGAGATCGATTTTATTCTTTTCAATCAGATGCATGAGGAGATCCATCGGACCCTCAAACGCATCCAATTTTACGAGATAGTCTGCCGCCATAGCGTTCCTTAAAAGAGGAGCAGGCTGCCGACCGCACTGTATAGACCGTATACCAAACGAAAGAGCGGCATGAGGACAACACTCAGCAACGGTGTTGCGATGAACACGATCATGATGAGCAGACTGTAGCGCTCGATCGACTGATAGCGATAGGCGAGATCCGGCGGCAGAAGATTGCGCACAATATGCGAGCCGTCGAGCGGCGGAATCGGGAGCATATTGAAGATCGCAAAGTTGACGTTGTAGACAAAGATCATCTGAATGATCCCATATGTAATGGGAGAAACGTCAATATTATGTGAGCGAATAAAGAGGATCATGTAGAAGGCAATGAAGCCGAGCAGCAGATTCATCGCAGGACCCGCGACAGACACTAGAATATCATCCCGCCGAGGCTGACGGAAGTTGCTCGGGTTCACCATCACAGGCTTCGCCCAACCAAAGCGCACGAGAAAGAGCATGATAAGCCCGATTGGATCGATATGTGCACGCGGGTCGAGGGTCAGACGCCCCATCAGACGCGGCGTGAAGTCACCGAGCGAGACCGCAGCACGCGCGTGCGCATACTCGTGAAAGGTCATGGCGATGATGAGCCCCGGGATTCCGAGCAGCATCTCTTCAAAGTTAAATCCGAACATATATCTCTCCCATTCGTCATCCCCGCAGGCGCTCTTCTGCCATCATCAGCGAAATGATGGTCTTGGAGTCGATGATCTCCCCCGTCTTCACCATTGCAAGAGCATCGGCAAACGGCATTTGAACCACATTGACAAATTCGTCTTCATCGGTATGCTGCGCACCGACCGACAGCCCGTGCGCGAGATAGAGATGAATGTACTCATTCGAAAAGCCGACCGTCGTTGCAATCGTCGTCAGTTTGTCGTACTTCTCCGCCGTATATCCGGTCTCTTCCGACAGCTCACGCCGCGCACAGTGTAGCGGGTCTTCGCCCTCCATATCGAGCTTTCCCGCCGGCACCTCGAGCGTCACCTTTCCAATCGGATAGCGAAATTGGCGCACCAAAATCACATTGCCGTTCGGCAGCACGGGGAGCACTGCCGCTGCGCCGGGGTGGTGAATCCACTCGCGCACGGACTCCTTTCCGTTCGGCAGACGCACCATATCGCGACGCACATGAAGCAATGTACCGTCAAAGATATTTTCACTGCTGCACTTTGTTTCTACCAGATCCTCATACATAGGGAATTCCCCTTTCATCCACAATACTCAGCATCATTCCCCCGCCTCGTCCGCACGCTTGACGAATAGGGCGCTCACAAAATCTTCCGCATGGAAGGGGCGCAGATCATCCATCCCCTCGCCGACACCGATCCACTTGATCGGAATGGACAGCTGTGACTTGATGCCGATGGTTACACCGCCCTTTGCCGTTCCGTCGAGTTTCGTGAGAACAACGCCGGAAACAGGCGCGGCCTGCGTAAAGAGCTCCGCCTGGCTGATTGCATTCTGCCCGGTACCTGCGTCGAGAACGAGCAGCGTCTCATGCGGCGCCCCCGAAATCTCGCGTCCGATGACACGGTAAATTTTCTCGAGCTCCTGCATGAGATTGGACTTTGTCTGGAGGCGCCCCGCCGTATCGACAATCACAATGTCGATGCTGCGCGCCTTCGCCGCCTGCAATGCGTCAAAGACGACGGCGGCAGGATCGGAGCCCTCGCCGTGCTTGATGACCTGTGCGTCCGCACGCTTGCCCCAGATCTCAAGCTGGTCGATTGCAGCTGCGCGGAAGGTGTCCGCCGCCGCGAGCAGGACGGACTTCCCTTTTCTGCGGTAGTAGGCACTCAGTTTCCCGATGGTCGTCGTCTTGCCGACGCCATTCGTGCCGACGACAAGCAGCACCGTAGGTCCCTGCGCCGCCATATGGAATGTATTCTCGCCCGCTTCGAGAATCCGCACGATTTCCTTTTCCAAAAATGGGATCAGATCCTCGGGCGTACGTATCTCCTTCTGTTTGATGCCCTTGCGCACCGCTACGATAAGGGTCTCCGTCGTCTTGACGCCGACATCTGCCATCAGCAGCGTCTCCTCGAGATCATCTATGAGATCATCATCAATGTCGGCGTATCCGATAATGAGCCGCTCGATATTATGTGTAAAGTTCTCCCGTGTTTTCGTCAGGCTCTTTTTCAGCCGGTCAAAGAATCCCACACTGACTCCTTTCTGCATTTCATGCGGACTGCTCCGCTTCATAATCCTTCAAACGAATGGACAGCACCTTCGAGACCCCTGCGTCCTCAACTGTCACGCCGTACATCGTATCCGCCGCACGCATCGTGCCCTTGCGGTGGGTCACAACGATGAACTGTGTATTCTTTGCAAACTCCTTCAAGAATTCACCGAAGCGCGAGACATTTGCCTCATCGAGCGGCGCGTCGATCTCGTCCAAGATGGAAAACGGCGAGGGACGATAGCGCAGGAAGGAGAAGAGCAGGGCGATAACCGTGAGTGCGCGCTCACCGCCCGAGAGCGCGGAGAGGTTCTGCCGCTTCTTATCGGGCAGGGTGACAAGGATCTCAACGCCACTGCTTAGTATATCCTCTTTGTCCGTCAGACGCAATTCCGCAATGCCGCCGCCAAAGAGACGCACAAAGATTTCATTGAAATACTCCTGAATCTGGCGGAAGGCTTCGCGGAATGTGCGCGTCATATCCTGATCGATCTTCCGGATAATCTGCTCGATGTCCTGCTTTGCGGCTCTCAGATCGGCAATCTGTGCCTCTTCCTCCTCGTAACGTTCCTTCTTCTCCGCATACTCCTCGACAGCATTCGGGTTTACTGTACCGAGCGCCCGAATGCTCTCCTCCAATGCGTGCAGACGCATCTCCAAGACAGGGGCTTCCACCTCCTGTGCCTCTTTTGCAGCAACCTCGGGCGTCAGCCCGAAATCAGAGAGGAGACCCGTGCGGCAATCCTCCAAGCGCAGGTGAACGCGCTCCAGGCGCTTGTCGCAGTCGTGCTGCTTCGCGCGGACAGCTTCCACACGCGTGACGGCGCTCTTGATCGCCGTATCGAGAACGCGGCTCTCCGCCTCATGCGCGAGGCGCTGATCCTTCATCTCTCCTCTGCGCTTTTCATGCTCCTCAAATGCCGCATCCTGACGTGCGATGTCGCTCTCAAGCACGGAGAGGCGCTGCTTGTCCTCCCGTAGCTCATCGGACAGCTTCACGCCCTGCTCCATGACGGAATCCAGTGCCCGCTGCGCCTCCGCGCGCTCGAGTTCGCGGGATTTGCGATTGCGCTCTCCTGTTTCGATCTCGGCGGACAGCGCAGCCACGGCAACATCCAGCTCATGCAGGCGTGCCGTCTGCTCACTGCGCAGCGTGCGCAGCTCTCCGTAGCGGGTATTCAGCGCAGCGATTGCACGCGAAAAGCGTTCCTCATGCCGCCCGCATACGGCAATATGACGCTCGATCCGCGCGCGTCTCTCTGCCAGCTGCGCACCGCGCTCCACGCGCACAGCTTCCGCGCGCGCCATTTCACGCAGCACATTCTCCTGATCTGCAATGCGTTCCTTTAACACGCCGCATTTTCCGCGTTCCTCCATGAGTTCCTGCGCCAGACGATCCACGGTCTCCCGCTTCTCCGCATGCTGCTCGCTCCGCTCCTTGAGGCGCTGTCTTTGCTGCTCCAACGAAGCACGCCGCTGATGCTGCGCGTCCTCGTGCTCGCGCAAACTGCCCGCAAGCGCCTCGATCTCTGTCCGACGATTCAGCAGCGAGGATGCCTGTTTTTTTCGTCCGCCGCCCGTGAGCGAGCCGCCGGGATTCAGGAGTTCCCCCGTCAGCGTCACAATGCGGAGGCGGTAGCCCTCCTGCTTCGCCGCAATCAGGGCATCATCCAAATTCTCCATCACAAGGGTCTGTGCAAGCAGATGATCGGCAACCTTTTGAAATTTTCCATCTGCCTGAACGAGGGTATTTGCCCATCCGATCACGCCGCGACAGCGCCGCAGGTCGATCTCACGCGGACGGCGCACCGTAATCGTCGTCAGCGGCAGGAAAGTGACACGCCCGCCATTTTTTCGCTTCAAATAGGAAATGGCTGCCTTCGCCGTATCCGTATCCTCGGTGACGATATTCCGCACACTCCCGCCGAGCGCCACATCGATTGCCGTGAGATAGCGCTCGGGAATGCGGATGAGATCGGCAACCGTTCCCGCAACGCCCTTACGCCAAGGCTCCGTCGCCTGTAAGACGGTCTGCACGTCACGCCCGAAGCCCTCATAGCTGTCCTGTATACGACGCTGAAAGTCGAGGCTCTGCCGTATGCGAAGAATCTCCGCATCGGACTGCCTGAGCTGTGCATCATCGCGCTCGATGGCGTGACGCAGCGCTTCGATCTCCCCATGCAGACGATCCCGTTCCTGCGAAAAATTCGACATCTTCTCAGCAGCAAGCTCTGTCTCACGGGTTCTGCGTTCAAATTCTTCCTGCGCCGCCGCAAGGAGAGCCTGCCGCCGCAGACGTTCCTCCTCCTGCGTCTGCCTGTTCTCATCCCCCGTATCGGCGGCATTCCGCACAACGGCAAGTTCCTCCCGCAGGCGTACCAATACGCACTGTACGGCATGGCGGGCGTGCTCCTCCTTCGCCGTCTGCTGCTCCGCGCTGGAAAGATGCGCCTCCACCTGCTCGGCTTCTGCGCGCAGTGCCGCCTGCTTCTCCTCGTTCTCCTTGATTTCTGCTTTCTTGCGCGCCAAAAGTGCCTCGAGCTGAACAATCTCCTGCTCCGTCACCTTGATCTTGGTGGAAGCAGACACGCGCATACGCTCGTTGTCCTCTTCGCGTCTTTTGCCCTGATCCTGCCGCCCTTGGATGAGCGCTGACTCCTGCCGGAGGGCGTCCAGTTTCTCCTGAATGCTGCGGCTCACCTGCTCCTCTGCTTGCAGACGTCGGTCGATGTCGGAAATGTCTGCCTCAATGGCATTCTTTTTTTCCTCCGCATCCATGCGGGCATGCATTTCGCGCGCTTCCTCGTCACGATGGACGCGCAGCGTCTGGTCCAGTGTCGTCTGCTCCTGCATAAGCTGTTCATGCTGCTGCACCAGTGCCGTCAGCTGATACTGGCGCCGCTCCGCATCGAGTCTGCGGAACTCCAATGTCTTTTCCGACTGCACGGCAAGCGGCTCAAGCTCTGCCGCATGGGCATACATAATATCGTTCAGACGCACGAGATCGCCCTCGTTCTCGCGCAGCTTGCGCAACGCCTCCTGCTTGCGCGTACGATACTTCGTAATACCCGCTGTTTCCTCAAAGAACACGCGGCGATCCTCTGGGCGGCTGTCAAGGATGTCGTTCAGTCGGTTCTGACCGATGATGCTCATGCCGTCATGACCGATGCCCGTATCTGCAAAGAGCTGATAGATGTCCTTGATGCGGCAGCGCGAATCATTGAGATACACCTCGCTGTCGCCGTTTCGATAGAGGCGGCGCTTGACAACGACCTCGTCATAGTCAATTGGAAGCATCTTGTCCGTATTATCAAAGACGAGGACAACCTCCGCCACACTGAGGGCTCGGCGTGCCGCAGATCCGGCAAAGATGATGTCCTCGGAGCGCAGTCCGCGCAGCATGCGAATATTCTGCTCGCCGAGAACCCAGCGAACAGCGTCCGTAATATTGCTTTTGCCGCTGCCATTCGGACCCACCACGGCGGTAATCCCCTGGTCGAACTGCACGACGATCCGCTCGGCGAATGACTTGAATCCGTACGCTTCCAAGCGCTTTAACTGCACGCAATGCACCTGCCTTTACCGATTAGTTCACTCATTATAGCAGAACGGATGGGAAATTTCAAAAAACGGTATCTTCCGTAAATAAACTATGCTATAATGAAATCGTTCGTGGGATATTTTTAAGTTTAATAGGGGGTAATCACATGCCACTTGTCGGAACAAAGGAAATGTTTAAGAAAGCCTACGAGGGCGGCTATGCCATCGGTGCTTTCAATGTCAACAACATGGAGATCGTTCAGGGCATTACGGACGCTGCGGGAGAGCTCAAGTCCCCTCTGATCCTGCAGGTCTCCGCAGGTGCCCGCAAGTATGCACGCCATGAGTACCTTGTCCATCTCGTCAAGGCAGCACTCGAGATCAACGACATTCCCATTGCTCTGCACCTCGACCACGGCGCAGACTTCGATATCTGCAAGTCCTGCATCGACGGCGGCTTCACCTCCGTCATGATTGACGGCTCTCATCTGCCGTACGATGAGAACGTCGCGCTTGCAAAGCGCGTCGCAGAGTATGCGCACGCACACGGTGTCGTCGTTGAGGCGGAGCTCGGGCAGCTCGCCGGCATTGAGGACGATGTCAATGTCTCCGCAGAGGACGCGTCCTATACGAAGCCCGAGGAAGTACAGGACTTCGTCGAAAAGACGGGCGTTGACTCCCTCGCGATCGCAATCGGTACCTCGCACGGCGCGTTCAAGTTCACGCCGGAGCAGTGCACGCGCAATGCAGACGGCGTCCTCGTTCCGCCGCCGCTCCGCTTCGACATCCTCGAGGAGATCGAGAAGCGCATTCCGGGCTTCCCCATCGTCCTGCACGGTGCTTCCTCCGTCATTCCGAAGTATGTGAAGATCATCAACGAGAACGGCGGACATATGCCGGATGCAGTCGGCATCCCCGAGGATCAGCTGCGCCGCGCGGCAAAGTCCTCCGTCTGCAAGATCAACATCGACTCCGATCTCCGTCTCGCAATGACGGCAGGCATCCGCGAGCACTTCAAGAAGGAGCCGTCCCACTTCGACCCGCGTCAGTATCTGACCGATGGCCGCAGCTACATCAAGGAGCTCGTCACCCACAAGATCAAAGAGGTGCTCGGTTCTGACGGCAAGGCTCCGGAAATCCAGGCGCTCCTCAACAAGTAAGATCGCCTCGTTCGCATAACGGAGTGAAAGCAATATGACCTTATTTCGTGTATGACATGAGATAAGGTCATATTTTTATTTCCGTATCCTCCCCATTCGGCTTCTGCTGTCTGGACAGTGCTCTGTTTTTACGCTATAATGCGTTCAGCATTCACCGTTATGGGAATCATATCAATACCATAGGGGGACATTATATGGCACTAATTGTAAAGAAATTTGGCGGAAGCTCCGTAGCGACGCCTGAAAAGATCAAGAATGTAGCAAAGCGGATTCTGAGCGAGAAAGCCCCCGACGACCGCATTGTCATGGTGGTATCGGCAATGGGCGATACGACGGACGATCTCATTGCGCTCGCGGGAGAAGTGGCAGAGAGCCCCTATCAGTACGCACGCGAGATGGATATGCTCATGACGACGGGTGAGCAGGTTTCCATCGCCCTCCTTGCGATGGCATTCCGCTCGATGGGGCAGCCTGCTGTCTCCCTCACGGGCGCGATGGCGGGCATGAAAACCGACAGTGCGCATACGAAGGGGCGCATCCTCGGGCTTCATCCGGAGCGCGTCCACGAGGAGCTGGACAAGGGCAATATTGTCGTTATTGCGGGCTTTCAGGGAACGGATGAAAACGGGAATCCCGTGACCCTCGGACGCGGCGGTTCGGACACATCGGCGGTCGCGATTGCGGGTGCGATTGGCGCGGATACCTGCGAGATCTACACGGATGTCGACGGCATATACTCTGCCGACCCGCGCATTGCAAAGGGCGCGCGCCGTATGCGGGAGATTACCTACAACGAGATGCTTGAGATGGCGCGCCTCGGCGCGGGTGTCATGCAGCCGCGCTCCGTGGAGATGGGACAGCTCTACGGCATCCCCATCCACGTCCGCTCGACCTTTACCTCAGAACCGGGAACCATCATTAGGGAGGAATACACAGTGGAAGAAAAGTCCTTTATCATTCGCGGCGTTACCCATGACGAGCACGTCTCCAAGATCACCGTCCTCGGTGTCTCCAATGTCCCCGGTGTTGCGCACAAGATTTTCTCTGCCCTCGCTGCGGCAAACATCGACGTGGATATGATCGTACAGAGCATCCGCAGCGCAGAGTCGAATATGACGGATATGGTCTTCACCGTCGCTACGATTGACGCAGAGGAGGCGCGGCAGGTCGTCGAGGGCATCTCGTCAGAGATCAGTGCGTCTGCTGTCGTCGTTGACAACGATGTCGCGAAGATTTCCATTGTCGGCGCGGGTATGCTCGGCAATCCCGGGATAGCCTCGCGCATGTTTGGCGCACTCTCACGTGCCGACATCAACATCGAGATCATCAGCACGTCCGAGATCAGTATCTCCTGCCTCATCAAGGGTGGCAGCGTAAAGGATGCGGTCAACCGCATCCACAACGAGTTCTTCCCCGAAGGCTAAGGAAGCACTGATAAATTCAGCACCGCCATCTTAGCACATCTTTTTTGCCCGCACAACGCCTGCAAATCCTCCACATAGCCTTTGCAGCGTTAGGTTTGCCTCCTAGTTCGGACGAAAAAATCTGCGCCAATCTGACGGACTTCATTTTATCAGCGATTCCCTAAGAATACGTGTATACACCCGCTTATTCTGTGGACATGAGCGGGACAAAACGATATCATCATAATGAATTCTAAAGAAAGCACGGATACATGAAGATCTGCCGCGCGGCGGACTGCATGGTGTCCGTGCTTTCAAAACGAAAAGGAGAGCGTATTTACAATGGCAATTCAGATGGCGGCATCCCACGCGGCTTCGAGGAGACTGAAGGACGCGATTTTCGGTGCCAATGCGGCATGCCGCGCCGCAATCGCAGAACATGGTGCAGAGCGTGTGACGAATGCGACGATCGGTGCAGTCATGGATGACGAGGGCAAACTCGCCCATCTCCCCACCGTCGAGCGCGTCTTCCGTTCACTGCCCATCGAGGACTACATTGCCTATGCACCGATCTCTGGGCTGCCGGAGTATCTGGAGGCGGCAATCGACATCACGTTTGCAGGAAACCGCCCGTCAGGCCACCTCGGCGCGATTGCAACCGCCGGTGGCACGGGTGCCCTGCGCACAGCCGTCGACAACTATGTGGAAAAGGGCGATCAGGTGCTCACCTCGGATTGGTTCTGGGGGACGTACAATGTCATCTGTCAGGAACTCGGCTGCTCCGTGACGAACTTCCGGCTCTTTGACGAATCGAACAATTTCAACCATGAGGCATTTGCCGTAGCAGTCGATGCCCTCTTCAAGACACAGGAAAGCCTCCTCATCATTCTCAACACGCCGGCGCACAACCCGACGGGCTATAGCCTCTCTGCAGAGGACTGGGATCACGTGCTTGACTGTGTGAAAAGGCACGCAGCAACGGGCAAGAAGGTGCATCTGCTCGTCGATATCGCCTACATCGACTTTGCAGGCGAAAAGCATGAAACACGCGCCTTCATGCAGAAGTTCGCCGATCTGCCCGAAAACATCCTGACGCTCTTTGCCTTCTCCATGTCCAAGGCTTATACCTTCTACGGACAGCGCTGCGGCGCACTCATTGCGCTCTCCGCGAGCAAGGCAGTCATCGACGAGTTTGGCGAGATCAGCAAGTACGCAGCACGCGCCACGTGGTCGAACATCAACCGCGGTGCGATGACCCTCCTGACGCGCATTCAGCAGGACAGCGCAGCCTATGCCTCCTACGAAGCGGAGCGCGATGCTCTCTACCGTCTGGTACAGGAGCGCGGCGACATTTTTATGAAAGAGGCACAGGAGTGCGGACTCCCTGCCCTCCCCTACAAGGGCGGCTTCTTCCTTGCCATTCCGGCAGCCGATCCGCAGACAGTCTGCGACCTCCTCCACGAGGATCTGATCTTTGCCGTACCGCTCAAGATGGGCGTGCGCATTGCGGCGTGTTCCGTTCCGCGTGAAAAAATGCACGGGATTGCAGAAAAAGTCAAGCGCGCAATGGATAAAATGCCTTGACATTCCGCTCAAAATCTCATAGAATAGCGACGTGTGATATTTTTCATGTAGCCATTAGCCCCGGAGACATGAGTGGATATTGCATCAACTCATAATCATTGAATGCTCTTACTCTCTAGGGGGGAATTACGTGAAAACCACGGTTATGGCAAAAGCCGCCGATATTGAACGCAAGTGGTACGTTGTAGACGCCGAGAATCAGACAGTCGGACGTCTGGCAGCAGAGATCGCGAAAGTCCTGCGCGGCAAGAACAAGCCCATCTACACACCGCATGTTGACACCGGCGACTATGTCATCGTCATCAATGCTGAGAAAGTGAAATTCACGGGAAAGAAGCTGACGGACAAGACCTACTTCCGTCATTCGGGCTATCAGGGCGGCACGACCTTTACGACCGCCGGCGATATGCTCCGCCGCTTCCCGACCCGCGTCATCGAGCACGCTGTCAAGGGCATGCTGCCGAAGAACAGCCTCGGCGCTCAGATCTTCCGTAAGCTCAACGTCTACGTTGGTCCGGATCATCCCCACGCAGCACAGAAGCCTGAACCGCTGGCGTTTGATATTCGCTGAGTTTCATAAAAGGAGGAATCTGTTCGATGGCACAAGTCACTTATTACGGCACAGGTCGCCGCAAGACCTCGGTCGCACGCGTCCGCCTCGTTCCCGGCGACGGCAAGGTTACGATCAACGGTCGTGAGATGGCGGAATACTTCGGTCTCAAAACGCTCGAGCTGATCGTTCGTCAGCCGCTCAACCTGACCGAGACGGTTGATAAATACGATGTCATTGCCAACGTATCCGGCGGCGGTGCATCCGGTCAGGCCGGTGCAATCCGTCATGGTATCACGCGCGCACTCATCGAGATGGATGCAGAGCTGCGCCCTGCCCTCAAGAAGGCAGGCTTCGTCACGCGTGACCCGCGTGAGAAGGAGCGCCGCAAGTACGGTCTCAAGAAGGCACGTAAGGCGTCCCAGTTCTCGAAGCGCTAATATCTCTGTTATTGCAAAAAGCCTGTTGTACGAAAAGCTCGTACGACAGGCTTTTTTCTTGCAATAGAAAACCACCCGACAAGCGGGTGGCTGTGATGAATCGTCCACGTATTATTCTTTGACGTAGGCCGTGATCGGCTTGTAGTGCTTCTGGAAGAACTCTTCTGCAACCTGCGGGAAGAGCGCGTAGGAGAGAACATCCTCATCTGACGGGTTGATATACCCCTTGTTCTTGAGTTCTTCTTTGAACTCTGCAAATGTCGTGGCCTTTGCATCCTCGATGGAGCAGTCATCAATGATCTCGTCAGCAGGAATACCAAGCGTATCCGTCAGGAACTTGCGATCGATGTCAACCGGCGTCTTGCCAAACTTGCCGCGTGCGAGATCCTTGAACTCGGTCGGAACCATCTTGTAACGCTCACCAGTCATGACGTTAAAGGTAGCCATCGTACCGACAATCTGCGAGGACGGCGTAACGAGCGGGGGATAGCCGACATCCTTGCGAACGCGCGGCATCTCATCCAGCAGATCCTGATACTTGTCTTCCATACCCGCTTCCTTGAGCTGGTTCGCAAGATTGGAAAGCATACCGCCGGGAATCTGGAAGTCCAGCACGTTCGGATTCACATCGAAGTAGCCTTTGAGATTGAAGGTCTTAATGAGATCCTGCTTGACACCAAGGAAGTACTTGGAGATCGGTGTCATTGCATGACGATCGAGTCCTGTATCGCGCTCCTCGCCCTCGAGCATTGCAATCATCGTCTCCGTACACGGCTGGGACGTATCGCTTGAGAAGGGCGCAAGTGCCGTATCAATGATATCAACACCGGCCTCAATCGCCTTCAGATAGGTCGCATGACCGAATCCGGAAGTGCAGTGCGTGTGAAGGTCAATGGGGATCTGCACCGCAGCCTTGAGCTTCTTGACAAGATCCTCTGCCACATACGGCTTCAGAAGTCCTGACATATCCTTGATGCAGACGGAATGGCAACCCATCTTTTCAAGCTCAACCGCCAGCTCAACAAAGCTCTCATTCGTGTGAACAGGGCTGATCGTATAGACCAGACAGCCCTGGACATGGGGTTTCTCAGGGCACTTGAGTGCTGCATCAATCGCGACTTTGAGGTTACGAATATCGTTGAGTGCATCAAAGATGCGGAATACACCGATACCGTGCTCAGATGCCTTCTGAACGAACTTCTCTACCACATCATTGGAGTAGTGATTATAGCCGAGCAGGTTCTGACCACGGAGAAGCATCTGAATCGGCGTCTTGAGATTTTTCTTCAGAATATCCAAGCGCTCCCACGGATCCTCATCAAGGAAGCGCAGGCAGCTATCAAACGTAGCACCGCCCCATGCTTCAAGAGAATTGTAGCCAATGGCATCAAGTGCCGCGAGCTGCGGAAGCATGTCCGAAATTCTCATGCGGGTTGCCAACAGTGACTGGTGGCCGTCACGGAGGACAGTCTCAGTGATTTTGACCGGATTCTTTGCCATAAAAGAACACTCTCCTTGATTAAAAGTATAATCAAAAGTTATATAACCCAACATCTAAATTATAGATTCAAATTGCGTTATTGTCAATGACAAGTTATAAAATTCACATATTTTCCTACAAATTTTATTTGAACGTGAGGCCATACTACTTTAGGAAGCACTGATATTGACATTTCTCTATTTTTAACATATTATATTGCTATAAAAACTATGTTTTTCTGAAAGAAGATGCATATATGAAAATCTCTGCAAAAGGGCGTTACGGAATCGCGGCCATGGTATTTCTCGCACGAAGCTACGATGCCTCCTCCCCTATTACGATCATCAGTATATCGGAACATCTAGGCATCTCGAAGATCTACCTTGAGCAGGTCTTTTCCCTACTCAAGCGCAGCAAGCTCGTCAACTCGATCAAGGGATCTCAGGGGGGCTATCAGCTCTCCCGTCATCCGCGCGATATCACAGCATACGACATTCTCTCCTCCATCGAAATCTCGCTGATCGAAAAGACGGGAACAGCCTCGGAGAAGATGGATCAGCTCAACCACATCCTCTCGCGCGAAGTATTTGATGTGCTGGACAAGAGTATATTCGAGACGCTGAATGCGATTACACTGGAGGCGCTCCTCACGGCACTGAATCATGAGGAGAGCAACGAGAATCTCATGTACTTCATCTAAAGATATTCATGCAGACAAAGAGCAAAAGTCCGATACATCCGCCCACGAGAGAACCGTTGACGCGAATCCACAGGAGATCCTGTTCCACCTTGTCGTAGATGAGATGATTGAGCTCTTCGTCTGTGAGACGAGACAGCACGTTGCCGACAATGACACCGACGAGGGTCTGCGCATGCAACGCGGATCGCGCCAAGAGGTCATAGAGAACCTTTGCAATGATCTTTTGCAGTTCCGGACGCTCCTCAACGAGAAAGAGCATGTGCTGATATTCGAGATGAAGGATGTTCTGCAGCTGCATATAGAATGCAGGCATATGCTCCTCAATCGGATCGACTTCCCGCTTCAAATCCATTTGGAAGTGCCTGCGCATCCCCTGAAAGAGCCGCGCGAGTGTCTCATCAATCGGAAGCTCCTGCGCAAGGCGCTCCTGTAATTCACGCGCGAGATGCAGCAGCTCCTCATCCTGGCGCATGTCTGACAGGCAGTCGTGCAGGAGCGCCACGGCATTTTCCTGCAGGGGGGAGCCTTCTCGCCCGAGTTCATTCAGAACATTGCAGGTATGCCGCTGAATCAGTTCTGCCCCCTCGTCGAGATTGACCGTATTCGTCACCTCAAGCAGACGGGACAAGAAGCCATCTCCGAGTTTCTCGCGCTCCAGCTCTGCGAGCGTCTCCCGAATTGAGTGACGCGTTTCCTCCGCAGATACCTCTCGTGCGAGAAGTTGTGCAATCCGCGAGAGCGCCTGCCGATCCCATCCATTCTCTGCAGACAGCGTATCAAATCGCTGCATCAGCTCCGACGGGTCTTCGCGCAGAATCAAAGCCTTGAAGCGTTCCGATAAATAAGCAATCGCCTTCTTATTGTTCTTTCGCAGGAATGATGCACGGATAAAGTGCATGACGGTGCCAGTTAGCTGCTCCTCCGTCCTTTTTTTATGTAAAAATTTCTGTAACATGGGGAGCAGATGGATTTTCTCAATGTGCCGAAAAATCTTGCGGCGCGAGAAGAACTCCTTCTGCACCATGACGACAATCGCGTGAATAAAACTGTCCCGCCTGCGCGGCAGGATCGCCGTATGATAGGGAAATCCAAGCGGCTTACGAAAGAGCGCCGTGACGGCAAACCAATCCGCAACACCGCCGACCAGAGCCGCCTCACTGACCATGAGCAGCCCCTCCGTCCAGAGCGTCTGCGGAAAATGCAGATGCAGTCCGAGGGAGAGCAGAAAGAACAGGAAGGAGCTCAAAAGAGCAGTATCTGCCTTGTTCCATGTGCGCGTCATAGCCCCCACATCCTTTCCGCAAATGTCACAAGAAGCGACAGCCCCATGCCGACAAATGCACCGACGATCGCGCCATTGATGCGGATCATCTGCAAGTCGGTGCGCACCTTCCCCTCGACAAAGGTGATGAGTTCATCATCCGACTTCTGATTCAGATACTCCCGCACAAAGTCCGCAATCATCTCGTGATGCTTCTCCACCTCTCCGGCCGCGAGATCCTTCAACCAGCGATCTGCACGATGCTGCCACGCCTCCGAATGAACGAAGATGTCTATTTTTTCATTGAGGAGTTCCTTGACATACGGAACCCAAAAGGGGTGGCTGCCCTTTATACGCTGTTCGATGAAATCGGTGAGAATATTTTCGATCTCAAGCTGTTCGATCACATGGAGCTTGTACCGATGAAGTTCCTCATACAGCTTCGGATTCGCACGCAGCCCGGTCACAAAGGAGACCAGAGCCTGAACACCATCCCGATGGCGACTATCATCCACCGAAGTTGCAGAACTCAGAATCTCTTCCAACCGTCCGGTCAGCCACTCCGCAATCATGGCATCGTCAAAAAAGGACAGGACAAAGGCGCGTATCATCCCGTCGCGCTCATATTCCGTACGAATGGATGCGATGTTCTCATGGAGCATATCCTGAAAGATCTGGGTCTGTACGAGACGCAACCCCATGCGGATCAGCATATTGAAAATGCGGTCTGCATGGGGCTCTTCTGTCAGCACGTCAAGAAGCTCTGCAAAGCTCTCCTCCAACGGGAGCGCATGCAGTGCCTGAATGACATATGGCGTCAATTCCCTTGCAATATGGCGGCTGTCCACATCCGAGGCGACATGGCGGAGAATGTCCACCGTCGCCTCAATGAGACGTTCACGTCCGCCGCGATGCTGCAGATACTCCACGAGGAGCGCTCCGATCTTCTCGCGCTCGACGACGTCCATGATATTCTCTTTGCTGAGCAGATCATCGGCAGAGAAGCGTACGAGAGACTCCATGATGCGTGCGCGGTTGCGGCGAAGGATGTCCGTCCGATGGGAAATGCCAAGGGGGCGTCCGAAGATCGCCTTGACCGCGAACCAATCTGCCAATCCGCCGATTGTCGCCGCGAGAAATCCGTGATGAATGGTTGTCAGTGCGAGCGAGCTCCCCTGCCCCGCCGTCCCGATTGCACCGATGACACTCAGCGCAAGCGCAAGATTTGCCTGATTTTCCTTCCGCAAGCCGATCGCCTCACATTGTCTTTACAAAATCTTGCAGATAGGCCTTGAAATCCGCACCGAGATCTTCGCGGCGCAGTGCAAATTCAACGGTCGCCTGCAAAAATCCCAGCTTATCTCCGAGATCGTAGCGCTTCCCTTCGAAATCGTAGGCATAGACGGCTTCTCTCTGCGCCAGCACCTTGAGCGCATCCGTCAGCTGGATCTCCCCGCCCTTGCCCGGCTTCGTTTCGCTGAGAATGGCAAAGATCTCCGGGCTGATGATATAGCGCCCGAGCACCGCCATACGGCTCGGCGCCTCCTCGATGGACGGTTTTTCCACCATGTCGGAAACACGCATGAGGCGTGGATTCTCCAATGTCTCCCCCGCTACGATACCATACGACGACACCTGCTCATCCGAAACCATTTGGCATCCCAGCACAGAACCCTGTGTCTCCTCATAGACATCAATCAGCTGTCCCAGAGCCGAACGCTGCGGATGGTAGACAACATCATCACCAAGGAGGACGGCAAACGGCTCATGACCGACAAAACTGCGTGCGCAGAGGATGGCGTCACCGAGGCCGCGCATATATTTCTGCCGCACATAGTGAACATTTACATCCGTAGTCTCGCGGACGATGTCGAGCAGCTCCGTCTTCCCCTTGCGCTCCAATTCATGTTCGAGCGCAGGTGCGGAGTCAAAGTGATCCTCGATGGCACGCTTTCCGTGACCGCTGATAATGAGGATGTCCTCAATGCCGCTCGCAAGAGCCTCCTCCACAATGTATTGAATGGTCGGCTTATCTACGATGGGCAGCATTTCCTTCGGCGTCGCCTTCGTCGCGGGGAGGAAACGCGTTCCATAGCCTGCGGCGGGAATGACGGCTTTGCGTATGCGCTGTTTCTCGTTCATCTTATCTGCTCCATTCGTTATGTAAATAGAGCGCGAGGCGCACAGCACCCCGCGCTTTTCATGAAAATCTGTAATTAGCGTTTCAAAATTTCAAGGACAGCGTCGCCGATCTCCGAGGTCTTGGCACACCCGCCAAGGTCAGGCGTCAATGTCTTCCGCTCCACAAGCAACGTCTCGATTGCAGCAAGCAACCGCTCTGCCCAGATCTCTTCTCCAAGGAATTCCAACATCTGACTGACCGACCAGATGGACGCCAGCGGATTTGCAGCACCCTGTCCCGCAATATCCGGGGCACTTCCGTGAATTGGCTCGAACATTGACGGGTACTTCCGTTCGGGATTGAGGTTTGCACCTGCCGCCAGTCCCATGCCGCCCGCAATCGCCGCTCCGAGATCCGTCAGGATATCGCCAAAGAGGTTGCTCGTCACAACGATCTCGAAACGCCCCGGATCCTTGACAAAGAACATGCTCGCCGCATCGACGAGGAGGCTGTGTGTTTCCACATCGGGATACTCCTTGCCGATCTCCGCGAAAATCTCATCCCAGAACACCATGGAGTAGTGCAGTGCGTTCCCCTTGGAGATCGAGGTGAGCGAGCGTTTTTCACGGCGTGCAAGCTCATAGGCATAGCGTATGACGCGTTCACAACCATGACGAGAGAAGACCCCCGTCTGCAGCGCTACCTCACGCTCCGTTCCCGCATAGAGATGTGCGCCGACGTTGGCATACTCCCCTTCGCTATTCTCTCGGACAACAACCATATTGATGTCATCCGCTGAGACATCGGCAAGCGGGCACGGCGCTCCCTTCAAGAGACGTACGGGACGCAGGTTAATGTATTCATCGAATCCACGGCGAATCCGAAGCAGGAGGTCACCTAGGGATATGTGATCCGGCACCCCGGGATAGCCAACGGCACCGAGATAGATGGCATCAAAATCCTTGAGCCGATCCAGACCGTCCTCCGGCATCATTTCGCCCGTCTTCAGATAGTATTCACAGCCCCAAGGGAAATCCGCAAAGGAAACCGAAAAGTTTCCATCCATCTGTGAGATACCGGAAAACACCTTCTTCCCTTCGGCAATGACTTCCGGACCGATGCCATCCCCCGCAATGACTGCAATATCAAAGCGCTTCATAGATTCCCCTCCCGATCAATTTCTGCAAAACTGATTAGAACGCATCCGCAATCGTCTTGATCAGCAGCGCTTCCTGCTGGCGCGGGAGCCCGCTCCGGTGCAGTGCACGTCCGAAACCGATGAGGAAGTCGATCTTCTGAAGCCGCGTCAGCGTTGTATTCTCACGCAGAACCTTTGTAATCGCCCGCATTCCCGCAACAGTTGGATCCCGCTGCAGCTGAACCTCCATCGCCAGCTGACCGGCAAGGATATGCCGGCGCACTTCGTCCGAAACACCTACAAGATCTGCTTCCGAATTCGGAGGCATCTCACGGGCTCCCATCTCCGGAACACCATCGGGACGCACGGAGTGCTCCACGGCTGGTGTTTGGTCTTTCACAGGCGCAACTGCGGGATGCTGCATATTTGTGTTGCCCAGTACCTCGAAACTCTCCGGCTGTCTCGGCGCTGCCCCATTCTCTGCAGGAGGTGTTAGAGAGAACTGCTCATGCGGCATTTGGGCGTAGCGCGGACGTGCGGGAGGCTGCTGTGCTTCAATAACGGCAGCAACAGTCCCGGATGGCAATACGGATGCACTTTGCCCCATTGTACCCGCCTGTGCAGACGAGGCAACGGCCTCTGTATGCATCTGAGCCATCGCCGCATGCTGCTGCCCTGATACCTGCGCCCCTGTATGTGGGGAAGTGGGGATATGCGGAGCAGCAGAAACATCCGATGGATTGATCTGCATGGGAGCCTGTCGATCTGATACAGTGGCAGGAATATTTGTTCCGCCGTGTGCAACAGAGACTTGCGCGTTATTCTGCCCCTGAACGGCAGAGGCATCTCCATGCGCCGCCATGGATGCAGTGGCTGAGGGAACAAATGCAGCAGACTGTTCATCAGTCGGAGGAGCAGGCTTCTTGGGTCTTGGCGGCGGTGTCGGGCGGTTCATATTCACGTCACCGACCAACTCGTTCACGGGACGCCCTTCTTTTGCAGCCAGTTTCTCCTCTCGCCTGATATCCTCTGCCGTGATGATGACAGGCTTCGCCTTTTGTGCGGAAAGGCTAAATGATGGGTCGCTGTTTCGCGCAGCAAGGCGTGCATCAACACTGTCCCAACGAAGACGTGCCGGCTGGGGTGCCTGCTTTGCCGCAGGCTGTGCCATTGCGGCACCCACCGATTCTTTCTTTTGAGCCGTTATGGATGCCTCATAGCGATCCGCCCCGCTGTTTTCCTCCACTGTAGGTTTTTTCACAGGATCTGTCACCAATCGATTGGCGTGAAAGAGCTCCTGCGAATCCACCGTACCCGGTGTCGCGGCAAATGTCGTACCCGATGAGAGTGCGACAAGCACAGCAGCTGTCAGCATCGTTTTCTTCGATGACATCTTCATTGATATTTCTCCCTCAATTCCCATGCGTTATGAAAACAATCCTCATGGTACTGCCTGCATACTTCGTGCACCCGACAAAAAGGCTGCAACAGAGGCGTCACGCAACTCCGGATTATCGATGAGTTCGAGACCATAGCGTGACCCGTTCGTGCCACGGAAGAAGAGCACAGCCATCTGACTGTCCGCCCTTGCCGTTGCATCCGGCGTTCCATCGCCGTCCTCATCAATCTCGATCTCCTTTGCCGTGGTGGCAAAGATCGC
This sequence comes from Selenomonas sp. oral taxon 126, assembly GCF_001683335.1. Taxonomy (GTDB): domain Bacteria; phylum Bacillota; class Negativicutes; order Selenomonadales; family Selenomonadaceae; genus Centipeda. Next base: position 2,417,068 of record NZ_CP016201.1, on the reverse strand, counting down.
CTTGTTGTCCTCTGTCAGATTGATGAGCATAATGCCCTCGTATCCATTGCTGTCCATGATTCCCTTGAGAAGCTCTACCGACTCCTCCGGGCTGATCGCATTGAGGTTAGGGACGCTGTCCTCCGAGAATGCATTCACGTGAATAATCCACGCGTGTTTGATATAGTAATCCTCATTCTCGAAAATCAATACCTCGCCTTCGTGCCCGTCGAGCTCGACTGCAGGGATAACGAAAGCAGGCTGTTTGGGACACCTAATGCGATAGCCGTATGCTGTACTCTCATAGGCATAGGAAAGCGCAGGAGAAACGGACTCCTGCACCATCTGTGCAGTCTCCTCCGCAAATGCGTGTGGCGCACCGGACAGAAGCGCCATAGCGCCAACGACCACAGCTAATTTTCGGTAACTCTTCATCATAGAGAACTCCTCATTACATCGTATATCATTTGCAGTGCTTTTTCAACCGCCGCATTCTTGTTTTCGAGCCGCGTGCCGGAGAAATTATTTTTTTCGACAATCGTATGCGTTCGATCGGCTGCGGCGATATAGATGAGCCCAACCGGCTTTTCTGCCGATCCGCCGTCGGGGCCTGCAATGCCTGTAATGCCTACGCCGATATCCGTCTGCATGAGCTGCCGCACACCCTCCGCCATCTCGCGTGCCGTCTCCTCAGAGACAGCACCATGCAGCAAAAGGGTCTCCTCAGAGACATGAAGAATGCGTGACTTCACATCGTTTGAGTAGGAGACAACGCTGCCCATCACATAGGCAGAGCTGCCGGGAATGTCCGTCAGCGTACTCGTGAGGAGTCCTCCGGTACAGGACTCGGCACAGGAAATCGTAAGGCCGCGCGCACGCAGTTCCCTCCCCAACTCATCAGAGAGCATTTCATATGCAGACTCCATCAATGCACCCTCTCCCCCACAATATCGTACGTAAATCCTTGCAGGAGGTGAACGCGGACAATCTCGCCAACTTGGCTCTCGGTATCTCCCTCAATATAGATCTGTCCGTCCACCTCGGGTGCCTCCCGATAGGAACGCCCCACGGCAATCGCCTGCTGCTCCGCATCGCGCCCCTCTATCAGGACATCCAACTCCTGATCTTCAAGACCGATATTGATCTCCTCGGAGATCTTGCTCTGCAGACTCATGAGGTCATGATAGCGCTCCTGCATGACCTCCTCTGAGACCTTCTGCGCCATTGCGGCTGCCGGCGTATCCTCCTCCTCAGAGTAGGTAAATATGCCGACCTTATCAAAGCGCTGCTCCTCCACAAAGGAGCGAAGCGCCTGATAGTGCGTATCCGTCTCCCCCGGGAATCCGACAATAAATGTCGAGCGAATTGCAACGCCGGGAATGCGCTCACGTAGCTTTTTAATCAGCTTCTCTACGCCCTCACGCGTATCGGGGCGGTTCATTGAACGCAGCACGGCATTATGTGCATGCTGCAGCGGGAGGTCGACATATTTTACAACCTTTGGCTCAGTCGCAAACACCTCGATAAGCTCGTCCGTGAAGTATTTCGGATAGCTATAGAGCACACGAATCCACGCAATTTTTTCGATCTTCGCCAGCTCCCGCAGGAGTGTCGGAAGCATTGGCTTCCGATAGCGATCAAGACCATAGTTTGCACTGTCCTGCGCAATCAGGACGATCTCGCGCACACCTCTCTCTGCAAGGTCTCGTACCTCTTCGAGAATATCCTCCATCTCCCTGCTGCGGAAACTGCCGCGAATGAGTGGAATCGCACAGAATGCGCAACGATGATCGCAGCCCTCGGCGATCTTGACATAGGCGGTATAGTTTGGCGTCGTCCGCAGACGCGGCGTCTTGGCATCGTAGATGGTCTCATCCTTGCCTGCAATCAGGAGTCGCCGCCCTTTCAGAGTCTCCTGAATAACCTCCATGATGCGGCTCCATGCGCCTGTACCGATGATGGCATTCGCCTCTGGGATCTCATCAAGCAGCTGCTGTCCATAGCGCTGCCCGAGGCAGCCTGCCACAATCAGGCTTCGACAACGCCCCGTCTCCTTATAGTCCGCCATGCCGAGCACCGTTGTGATGGATTCTTCCTTCGCGGACTGGATGAAGGCGCAGGTGTTGACAATCAGGATATCCGCCTCTGCAGGCTCATTGGTGATCTCAATGCCATGCTCCTGCATGATGCCGAGCATGACCTCCGTATCAACGAGATTCTTTGCACAACCGAGACTGATAAAACCTGCTTTCACTGGTAAACTCCTCCGGCTTTCATTACTCTTCGTAGAACCGCACCTCTTTGATCCAGCGATCCAGGAGGATCTCCTTTTCCTCCTTACTGAAATACGGTCTGTTTTTAAAAATGTTGATATCCTTCCCTGCAAACATCTGATAGGAAAGTGTCATGGGATTCGTGGTGAGGAAATAGAAGCGATGCTGCGCGAGTGACAACTGTGCCTCATCCGTCAGCAGCCAGTCGGCAAAGACCTCGGCTGCACGGGCATCATGCTCCGCCGCACGGAAGGCAATGCCCGTCCCATAGATGACCGCAGACGTGCCGTCCACGGGATAGAGAATGCGGATGGGATACTCATCATGCACATAGCGGAGCGTCTCGCTCAGAACCGCAACAGAGAGATCTACCTCGCCCATCCCTGCCTGCCGTACCGGCGTGTGCAGGTATTTGGAATACTGTATGATCTTCGGCTGAATCCTGCGCCAAATCTCAAACGCGCGCTGATCTCCGTACTCGGCAATCATGCTGTAGAGCAGATTCGAGGAGGCATCTGCCGCCATAAAATCCGTCGTTCCTATGCGGATGTCGCGCTGCCGCGTGAGCTGCTGCCAAGAGTTCGGCAGATCGAGATGTGTGCGCAGATAGTCCTGATTCACAGCAAAGACGACGGGATCATACCAGACCCCTGTCCAGTAGCGGTTCGGATGGCGGAACGAGTCCGCAACTTGATCGCCCTTCTCTGAGATATAGGGCACAAGATACCCCGCAGCGGCGGCGCGATCCAGCGTCTCACGATCCGTCAGGACAAGGGCAGCTTTCCCATCTCCCTCCTCAAGTGATTGCTCATTGAGGCGCGTTAGAATCTGTTCGGAGGACAGCTGAACGAAATTGACACGAATATTATACTCTTTTTCATACTCCTCGGACAGAACCGCCGCAATCTCTGCGGGAAGTGTCGTATATGCTGTCAGTTCCTGCATGGGATGACGCTTCACTGCAGGCGAGCCGGACGAGAGAAATGCCGACCCCGCAGCAATTATTGTCACGAGAAGAGCAATCACGACGATAAATAGCGTATACCGCTTCATGAGGCTTCTCTTTCTTTACATTGAAGAATCTAAACTCTTTCCATTATAAACAAAGTCAAGCGTTCAGACAAGTGAATTTGTCGCGACATGAAAAAAAGGTATACTATAAAATAAATTAACGCAAAAAATTCATTTTGTACTTCGTTTAGTTAAACTATTGTAATCTTTTGAGGCAGAGTTGCGCAACATAAGAAATTATCAGCGATTCCTTAAAAAGACTCAATCATACAAATTCAGCGAGAATTACTTCTTTCGTCTTATTGGAACAATGTCCTTGTAAGAATCTATGGATTCATGTTATCATCAATTTGCTTTGATCATTTTCATGTAGGGATATTGTTTCAAAGAGGACAACGCAGATGAGAAAGAAAGACCTTGCCCGAAAGATCACGAGTTGGATCACGCTCGGTGTTTTTTCGATGCAGCCCATACTCACCTTTGCCGCAGAAATCCTCCCGGACACCTCCGCTCCGATCTCTCAGCAGCCGTTGGTGATGGAGACGGCGAGCGGGCATCCTCTCGTACAGATCGCGCCCCCATCTGCGGGCGGCGTGTCAATGAATCTCTATACGTTCTTTAACGTACCCGAGCGCGGCGCGATCCTCAACAACAGCTATAATCTCTCCAATACGGAGCTTGCAGGGTATGTGCAGGGAAATCCGAACCTCATGGGCGGTACTGCGCGTATCATCGTTAATGAAGTCACAAGTGCAAATCCATCCGAACTGCGCGGCTTTTTAGAGGTCGCAGGTGACAGGGCCGGTGTCGTTATTGCCAATCCGAACGGGATTTTGGCAGATGGTGCCGGCTTTTTGAATACGGCAAGGGTAACACTTGCCACAGGACGCACAGAGATGGATGCCGCAGGAAAACTCGCTGCACTGCGCATCGACGACGGCAAAGTCGTCATTACAGGAAATGGCCTGAGTGCAAAGGGCGTAGATTCTGCCGAACTCTATGCACGCGCCATCGAAGTCAACGCAGGACTTTGGGCAGAACACGCAAAGATTGTCACAGGCGCAAATACAATCCGCTATGCGGATGGAGAAATCTCGCCCATCACTGCGGACAGCAACACGCCCGCCTATGCCCTCGATCTTTCGGCAATCGGCGGTATGTATGCGAATCGGATCGCACTGGTCGGAACAGAAAAAGGGCTCGGTGTCAATCTCGAAGGTCAGATCACGAGCACACAGGCGACCTCCCTCGATGTGAACGGAAACCTGAAGACCTCCGGCAACCTCTATTCGGACGGAACAACATCCATCCACGCAAAGGAAACAGCAAACAGCGGAACGATATATAGTGTTGCAGATACTGATGTATCCGCGACAGCACTTCAAAATGACGGAAAGATCATCAGCGGTGCAAATACTGCGCTCCAAGCAGATACGATTATCAACCGTGGAACGCTTGGGAGCAGCATCGCCCCCTCCGGCGCGGCAAATGCAAACGGCGTGTTGACAATCGGCGCAAAAACTCTTGTCAACTCTGACGCAAATATCCTCAGTGGAAACGATATCTCCATTACGGCAGACAATATTCATACCCAAAATGGTACGATTGCAGGAAATGGAGATATTTCAGTTGCGGCAGCGCAGCATCTGGACATTGAAAAGGCAACCTTGCAGAGCGGCAGGAACTTCTCTATACAGGCAGATTCGATGCCGCTCACGGGGAATATTTCCAGCGGCAAAGATTTATCCGTTGCGCTGAACAGCGATCTGACAAATGCCTCCGCCGCAGATTCTTTCGGAAATCTCCATGCCGGCGGCAATCTCACGGCAGAGGTCAATGGGGCTGTATTCAATAGGAAGAACCTCGAAGCAGACGGCACACTCACACTCACAGCAACGGGAAATCTCACACAGACAAACGAGGGCAGAATCTCCGGACAGAACCTGAACCTCACGGCAGCAGATATCCATAATCAAAACCTCATTCAGGCGGACAAGCGTACCAATATCGCTGCTGTACGACTAAAAAACGATGCCACAGGCAAAATCTATGGTGAAGATATCTCCATCCAAGCAAAGCATGTCGTAAACGAGAAGAACGCGCGCCTTGAATCCCGCCTTGCCGATGAGATGGCTGTCTTAAAGCAAAAAGCAGACCATCTGGAGGCGGCGCACCGCGTTGATGTGACAAGATTCACCTCATGGGGCGCGGTGAATGCGTATAAAGCAAACATCCATAACGCTGAACTCGCCTATGATGCACAACTGTCTGTAGTAGACGGAATCAAGGCAGAACTTGAACACCTCCCCTCTGGTGTCATTGCTGCGAGAAAGGGGCTGTCTGTCACCGCAGATACCATTCGCAATTCGGGAAACGCACTCCTATACGCCGGCAGGGATATGGATCTTTCTGCCACGGAGGGGCTTACGAATCGCGGCGCACGCATTGAGGCACAGGGGAGTATCCGCATTACTGCGCCCGTCACGAAAAACGAGAATGCCGCCTTTTCTGCAAAGCGCGTCATTACCGAGACAAGAACCAATCCCACAAAACTTCGGATTGACGAAGACCGTCACACCGAAATAGGTCAGGCATTTCCCGAGTGGGAGTTCCGCGAGATCAACAGCGGATACGGCGCATACCACAGTAATGTCGCTCCAAAAGTGATTCTGGAGCCTGCTGAATACAAACCGCTGGAACAGATTTCAGAGGAAGAACGTGCCGCCGGCGAGAAGCCCATTCCCGAGGAACTGATCGGCACCATGACTCCGACTTATGCCTACGACGATCCGATCTTCAAGCAGTTCGGCATCACCTCCATGAACACGGAACGGCCGGCAGCAGATGATCCCGCGCGTGCTGCATGGGACACGCAATACAAAGGAATCCTCGCACAGCTCAACGAAAAGATCACGGCATATAATGCAGAGGCAACGAAGTATAATCAAAAAATTGGCAAAGCTGCGGGACAGAAAATCATTTACTTCAGTGTCATCCGCAGTCATTCGCTCATCTCAAGGGAAAGCGTTACCTCTACCTTGCCCGGCAGCATTCTAGCAGGTGGCAATATCCTCCTAAACAGTGCTGTAGAGAATGATGACAGCAATATTGTTGCGGGGCGTACCTTGCAGGCCCTCGGCACTGTCAAAGAGGATGCCGCGAAACAGCAGGAACTTACTGTTACCTTTGGAACGACACAGGCTAGCTATACCGAAAGAAGGAACTGGCTCCATAAAGGAAAAGTACGGAAATATCACGGCATAGTCTTCATGAAGCCCGAAATTGCAAAAGGGAATGCATCTCCCATCGGTATTCAGACCTATGCGGGGGGCAGTGCTGTGCCCGTCGATCGGACAGATATTACAAACACACAGAGAGAGCGCGTGCAAAACGCCCTCTCCCCCTTCGGACTTGCTCCCTCCAATACGGCACAGACAGGTGATGACGAACAGGTCGAACGGCTCTTTGTCAGTTCCCTTTATCGTGTACACCCGGAATCCACGGCAAACTACCTCATCGAGACCGATCCCGCCTTTACAAACAAAAGAAACTTCCTCTCCTCGGACTATATGTATCGGCAGATGAAGTGGGATCAGGATAAGATTCCTAAGAGAGTCGGCGACGGCTTCTACGAACAGCAGTTGCTCGCTGAGCAAATTCTAAAGCAAACAGGAAAACGCCATCTCGAAGGCTATACCGATGACGAGGCCGCATTCAAGGCACTCATGGATGCGGGTATTTCCTATGCCGAGGAAATGAACATCGCTCCCGGCATTGCGCTCTCCAAGGAACAGGTCGCAGCCCTCACCACGGATATCGTCTGGATGGAGGAGCGCGACGTCTATGTGAACGGCAAAAAGGAACGCGCCATCTATCCTGTCTTCTACGCAAGGAATACGAATGGTCTCCGTCTTGCCGAGGGCGGCAGCCTCATCTCGGCAAAGAATATCTCCGTTGAAACAAAAGACGCACTGAAGAATGCAGGGACACTCTACGCCGAGAACCTCCTTGCACAGGCAGGAGATATTGAAAACACGGGACTAATGCGCGGCAAGAATATCAGTCTGAAATCCGAACATGATATCAATGTGCAGGGTTCTGTGATCGGAGACAAGAATGTCCTCCTCGATGCGAAGAACAACATCACCGTCAGCAGCACCACAGAACGGCTTGCCCATCAGGACGTACTGAATACAACCGCTGGAATTGCTGCCCGTGACAATGACGGCGTTCTTGCCATGCGTGCAGGAAAGGACATCACACTGACGGGCGCAACACTCTCCGCAAATGGCAATAGCGCCAGCATCCTTCTCGCGGCAGGAGAAAACATCTCGCTCAATACAAAAAAACTCCAGAGCGATAAGGATATGACGGAGAATGCAGAAAACTATCTCCGTACAAAGCGCGGTACGGAACTCGGTACAGAGATTCGCGCGGACGGGAATATCTCGCTTGCCGCAGGAAACGACCTTACGGCACGAGCCGCGACCATCGAGAGCAAAAGCGGCACGACTTCCCTCTCTGCCGGAAACGATATATCCCTCACCGCAGGACGGGAGACAGCCGAGGATCACTATGGCATTCGGTATAAGTCGAGCGGACTTCTCTCCACAAAAACCACGACTATCCGTACAGATACGGAGACAGATACCGCGATGACAAGCAAGGTCACGGGTCAGGATGTCCAGATTTCTGCCAAACGTGACGCATCCTTTACGGCGGCAGATATCGCTGCAGATCACAATGTGAACATCTCTGCCGGACGGAATGTCTCTGTCACCTCGGCAGAGAACTATGCCCATACGGAAAACTACAAAGAGGTCAAGAAGTCCGGCATCTTCGGTTCTGGCGGACTCGGCTTCACCATCGGAACACAGCAGACAAAGACCACGCGTGACAGCGATGCCCTCACACAGCAGGGAACGAATATTGCAGCCCTTAGCGGAAGCGTCACCATCTCTGCAGGAGAGAACGCGCACATCTCATCGAGCAATATCCTCGCAGATAAAGATGCAACCATTACAGCGAAGGATATCCATATCGACGGCAAGGACAACATCTACCGCGAGAGTATCACGCAGGAGAGCAAGACGACAGGTCTTACCGTCAGTCTCAGTCATGGACTCCTCGACCTCGGACAGTCGCTCTATACCCCGATCAGCCGTATCGGAGAGGTACAGGATGACCGTCTCAAAGCCGTATACGCCTTGCGGACGGGACGGATGATGCACGATGCGTTCAAGAAAAATCCTCTCACGGGTCAGACCTTCTCCCTGAACGTCAGCTTCGGCACGAGCAAATCCTACAGCCGTATGGAAGCTGCGACAACCGAATATGCAGGGAGCCGCATCGCGTCGGGTGGAAATACAAACATCACCGCAGGAGAGCGTGACCTGACCGTCAAGGGCAGTGCCGTCACGGGAAGCGATGTCTCCCTCACAGCCAAGGGGAACGTGCGCCTTGAATCCGGTGAGAATACAAATATCACCACAACGACCAACAAATTCAGCTCTGCGAGCATCGGAGCATCCTTTTCCCCGCAGGGGCTATCGGATATCAGCATCAACGCGAACAAGGGGAATGGCAGCAGCAAGGAAACAGTCACATCCTACTCCCCCACCATCGTTGCCGCCGAGAACAATCTCAGCCTCACCTCCGGCAAGGACATGGACATCATCGGGAGCAAGGCGCAGGGAGATCGGATCACGGCAAGAGTCGGCAGGAATCTCAATATTGAGACCCTACAGGAGAAAGAAACCTACGAGGAGCAGAATAAATCTACAGGCTTCGGATTCTCTTGGAGCATGAATCCAATAACAAAACACTTCTCCAAACCGACCATTGGCAGGGATTGGAGTAAAGGAACTATCGACTCGCACTACCGCAGCGCACACGATCAGGCAGGATTCTTTGCGGGAAGCAAAGGTTTTGATATCTACGTCGAAAAGAATACAGACCTCAAGGGCGGCGTTATTGCAAGCAAAGCGTCTCCCGACAAGAACCACCTCTCCACAGGGACGTTCTCATTCAGCAACCTCAAGAATGAGGCGGAGTATAACGCAAAAGACACTGGCTCTTCTGCGCAGATAAAACCGACACTTCGCTTAACAAAAGAAGAGGATCCTGACGGAAACAAAAAAGAGCGTCTGAAAGTAGTGCAGTCATTGCACTCCACTCCTTCCATTCCCATCGTAGTACAGGGAGATGCAAGCAGCACGACAAAGTCTGCCATCGCACCGGGTACCATCGACATCCGCGAGAATCCATCGCAGGATATCTCTGCACTCAGCCGAGATACAGCAAACTCACTGAACGAACTCGGCAGGATCTTCGACAAGAAGACCATCGAGGAGCAACAGGAACTTGTAAGCGTATTCCGAGAGGAGGCATTCCGTCTCCTGCACAATCTTCCCGACGATGGAAGCGGACGTAAAGCTTTCCTTCATTCCCTCGTCGGAGGACTCATAAGTCAGTTTGCAGGAGCAGGCTTTGCTTCGGGTGCAGCAGGTGCAGGACTCAACGAGGCACTGATTAACAACCTAAAAGGTCTTGACCCCACTATTGCACAGGTAATCAGTGGCGTCCTCGGCGCAGCTGCTGCAAAAGCAATCAACGGAGATGCAACAGCAGGAGCAACCGCGGCTGCGAGTGGGACGAAGCATAATTTCTTTGGGGGTGCCGCAACCGGTTCTATAACCCCGCAGATCATGGCAGCATTAACAGGGTATGTGATCGTAGTTTATGCAGGTGTGCAATATATCCAAAATACTGCCACAAACAAGATTGTAGCGCAACTGCAACAGGACGGAAATTGGTTGTTGAATAACGTGGATTCTACTCTTGAGTCTGTTTTTAAAGAGCACAACATACCTTATTCTCAACCACAGACGCTAAATGGTCCGCATTACTATATCACACCACCAATAACGGTGACTCCGCCAGATCATGAGCGGTTTACTTTTGATCTCTCCCCCAATATCCTAGATCTTAAATACAAGCCATATACCAATCCCTTGTTCGACTTTAAGGAGCAATGGAGCAGCCAAGACTTCTCTGATGGTAACAGGTTCCTTTCGAAAGGAGTTGAAAAAGAGAAAGCAGATAAAGCCTATCCTCCTGCCAATGAGCATTCATCTACCAACAATCCTAAAGATTTCGAGAAAACCGGCAAGCCAAATTCATCTATAGACCGTGTAGATGAAAAAGGCCGAATCATCACAAGGCGTTGGTATGATGGGGATGGACGCGCAAAAAAAGATGTAGATTTTACAGATCATGGAAATCCTAAAACACATCCCGAAGTTCCTCATGAACACACATGGGAATGGGATAAAAATGGTAATGCGAGGAGAAAATAGGTGAGAACTTTGAATCATATAAAAAAAATAAGTTTCATCATTCCAAATGAATGGGGACAATATTTATATCGTATACTTTCCCCCATAAAGGATATCGTCGATGGTACATGGGAGGTTTATGGTACATGGGAAGTTGTTGATCTTCAGGCATGGAAAAATATAAACGGTGAAATGGTTGATTTATTTGATTCCGATTATTTTTCAAACCAAGATTTTTTCTCATTGCTCGAGTCAGATATGTACTATATAGTATCAGGTATATTCAGCTTAAAATCTTCCATCGAAAACAAAAAGGATAATCTGAATACACCTTATTTAGAAGTCATTGTAACAGATAGTGTATATGTAGATATTTCTTCTGTTGATGACAAGATAATATCTGCCTTGTATACGAATGCAGTAAACCAAGGATTTGAAAATATTGAAATGGATGGATAATTCCATCATCCTTGAAGATTAATTTTTAACCGTCCCTTACTCTGTTATTCCCTATCAAAATATAGCAAAGGGAAATCTTAAGGCAGTTTCTCCCTGTTCCACATGAGGTGACTCCACTTGAAAACACTCAAACGCCCCTCTTTACTACTCCTCATCCCCATCCTCTCCCTCTTTGCTGCCCCGACTATCGCCGCATATCATAAAATTGGAGAGGATGGAAACACACGTATTCCTGATGAAACAGGGAACACACATTTTGCCCCTGGAGATAAATATTAATAATTATATACCGCATAAAGGAGACAAATCAAATGAAGCAAATTCATACAGCTAACTTTCAAAATTCAGAACTTGATTTGCATGACTCACTATTACAAGACATAGAAATCTCATACGATAGGAAAAACATAATTATATTTCTAATTTTGCCTAAATCTCCTCCGTTAAGAGACTCGGAGAAAAAAGCAAAACTTCTTATTGAAAACATCTCATATTTTGTTATATCAATAGAAGAACCTTGGGGGAAAGGAACCTATATTGTCTCAGAAGAAATAGAACGTTGTGCAAACGATCAATTAAAACTAATAATTACACTAAATTCCGGGGATACATTAGAAATTACTGGAGTGACAATATCTTTGACCGATATTGTCTAAATAAATCAATCGAAGATCGTCTGTTAAAGGAAGTGATTTCTCCCCTGGAACGTGCGTCTTGAAGTGGGTGAGAATACATCCTTTGCGCCGCAGGGGCTCTCGAACATCAACATCAACGCGAACAAAGCCAATGGCAACAGCAAAGAATTGCTCACCGCTTACTCTCCTACCCTCGTTGTCGCAGAGAACACTCTCAGCCTTACCTCGGGCAAGGATATGGACATCATCGGGAGCAAGGCACAGGGAGAGAAGATCACCGCAAAGGTCGGCGGGAATCTGAACATCGAAACCTTGCAGGAGAAGGAGAACTATGAGGAGCAGAATAAATCTGCGGGCTTCGGAGTCTCTTGGAATGTCAACCAGACGAAAAAGGAAACGACGGACGCCAACGGGAATACGAAGATAGAAACGCTTCGTTCCTTCTTCAAGCCCACATTCAGCGCATCTTGGAACAAAGGAAATATCGACTCCTACTACCGCAGTGCACGCGATCAGGCAGGATTTTTCGCTGGAAGTGGTGGCTTTGACATCTACATCGAAAAGAATACCGATCTAAAGGGCGGCATTATCGCAAGTGAAGCATCCCCTGATAAGAATAAACTTTCCACAGGTACACTCTCCTTTAGCGATCTCAAAAACGAGGCAGACTACAGCGCAAAGAGCATTGGCGCCTCCTACCACAAATATGGAAACTATGACAACATGTCAGAGGACGAGCAAGACAAGGTTTACAACACCAAAGGACTTGCGCCGGTTCTCCCCATGCCCGTTGTCGGAAGTGCCGACAGCACAACAAAATCTGCCGTTGCACCAGCGACCATCGACATCCGTGAGAATCCGACACAGGACATATCTGCCCTCAGCAGAGATACTGTGAATGCACTCAATGAGCTAGGGCGTATCTTTGACAAACAAACGATGGAAGAACGGCAGGAACTTGCCGCCGTATTCGGCGAAGAGGCATTCCGTCTCCTGCATAACATGAAGGACGACGGCAGTGTAGGCAAGATTGCCGCGCACGCAGCTGTTGCCGGCATCCTGAGCCAAATCACGGGCAACGGCTTCACTTCGGGTGCCGCCGGCGCGGGACTCAACGAGGCACTCATCAAGAGCCTCAAAGGGCTGGATCCAGGTCTCGCCCAAATGATCAGCGGTCTGCTCGGTGCCGCCGCCGCAAAGGTTGCCGGTGGGAATGCACTCGCGGGAGCATCTGCGGCAATTAGCGGGACGAAGTGGAATCACTTAGGAAAAGATAAAAATACTCGTCCCATCCGTGTCGGAATAGGTGTAGAAACAGATGGCACAGGTCATGTCTCATTTATTGTAGAGAATGAAGATGGGAGCTATGAAGAAGCAAACTATGGGCGCTATGGTGCCAAACACGTTCCCAGTATTGGGGCATGGCCAAATGGAATAGGTAGATATCTTATCGATAATGATTTTGATCCATATCATTCAACTCGAAAGATATACTTCTTCAATCCAAATATTATTGATCCCAATAATGCTGTATATGCCTATAATCATGCAATATTCGATGGAGGATATGAGTATAGAGAGGTATCTCCTTCGAATCAAATGCTTATTGAAAGAAATCGCTCTGTTAAATATTATTATGAACTACCTAGTGGCGTTTCTGACTATCGGTTGCTGTCTCATAATTGCGTTACAACATCAATCGCCCCTATGATCTATGGATACTTGGGAGCACCACCTAAGATTAATGAAACCTTGTATCTACTAAGTACTTACATAGCCCCGGATCAAATCGCATTTAGAGTAAATGCAGATTGGGTTCTTAATCATGGAAAGGGGTTGGTAGAAGAGGTTATCGAATGAAGTTACGATATATATTCTGTTTTTTCCTTTCTGTTTCTTTTATATTCACATCGCTTAATTTCTACAAGGGTAAATCTCTTGATGAGAAAATTTTAATACATGATTCAGGAAATGACTGGTATATCATGTCGTTACTAGAACAAGATTCAAGGGAGAATATTGAATTAGGCGATGCTCTCTATGAAAAATATGATGGTATTTATTTTCTAACGAAAAAAAGTTCACATGATTATTTCGCCATTCTTTATCCTACGGGGCAAACAGATACATGTTTTGTTTCTGAACTCAAAGGAAACACCATAGATATGTTATGTGAACTCCCCTCTTCACACTATGTGGATGAGAAGATATTTCATCTTGGGGAATACCTTTATGTCATTCAGGAAGAAAAGGTATTTGTTTTCGATATAAATACCAAAGATATAGTAAAAACATTTTATGGTCGTAAACCAAACAGTGTTGTAAGCAAAAGGCAAGACGGAATTACTCTGATAAACAAAAACAACGAGTTAATTTATATGGATTCTAACAAAGACTACTGTATATTATTTTTATCAAAAGAGGATGAATTTTGCGGAATGTGTTCTGACGATACCCTGTTGATATATAATAAAAAGAAAAAGAGCTCTAAAATTATAAGTCTAGAAAACAAGACCATACACTCTCTAGGTAGCCATGTCTATGAAGTTCTCGATTATCATAACGAAAAGGTTTTAATGACAATGTATCCTAAAAGCAGTAGCACAGGCGGTTTTTTAGATATAGAAATTCAAACCCTCTATGGAATTCCTTATACAATTACATATTCACATACTCCATTTATCCTAGATATGAAAACAAAGAGTATATCCTCTTTAAGTGTCTCAACATGGAGATATAAAGATCATCATTTTATAACTGATTAAAAATCTGCCGTTGTTCACAGAACCATTGCCATTCGTGAGAATCCGACGCAGAACATCTCCACCTTGAAGCGGGCGAGAATACAAGCATCACCACAACTGAGAACAAATTCAGCTCTGCAAGCATCGGTGCTTCCTTTACCCCACAGGGACTCTCGAACATCAGCGTCAATGCAAACAAAGCCAACGGCAACAGCAAAGAATCGCTCACCGCTTACTCCCCTACCCTCGTTGTCGCCGAAAATAATCTCAGCCTCACCTCGGGCAAGGATATGGACATCATTGGGAGCAAGGCACAGGGAGAGAAGATCACCGCAAAGGTCGGCGGGAATCTGAACATCGAAACCTTGCAGGAGAAAGAGACCTACGAGGAACAAAACTCTTCTATGGGCTTCGGCATCTCGTGGGGCGTAAAGGCAAAGGACAAACAGACTTCAACCAAATCCACGGGTCAGACACAAAATCCTCCAACCACAAACGCAACGAAGAGTACGCCAAAGCCCAACAATACGAAAGTCCCCGCTCCCACCACCGGGAGAAAATTCTTCGCGCCCACCATTGGTGCATCTTGGAACAAGGGAAATATCGACTCCCACTACCGCAGTGCACGTGAACAGGCAGGATTCTTCGCGGGAAGCGGCGGCTTTGACATCTACGTCGAGAAGAATACCGATCTAAAGGGCGGCATTATCGCGAGCAACGCAACTCCCGACAAGAACCATCTTTCCACAGGGACATTCTCCTTTAGCGACCTTAAAAATGAAGCCGATTACAGTGCAAAGAGCATTGGCGCCTCCTACCACAAATATGGCAATTATGACGACATGACCAAGGACGAGCAAGACAAGGTTTACAACACCAAAGGACTTGCGCCGGTTCTCCCCATGCCCGTTGTCGGAAGTGCCGACAGCACCACAAAATCTGCCGTTGCACCAGCGACCATCGACATCCGTGAGAATCCGACACAGGACATATCTGCCCTCAGCAGAGATACTGTGAATGCACTCAATGAGCTAGGGCGCATCTTTGACAAACAAACGATGGAAGAACGGCAGGAACTTGCCGCCGTATTCGGCGAAGAGGCATTCCGTCTCCTGCATAACATGAAGGACGACGGCAGTGTAGGCAAGATTGCCGCGCACGCAGCTGTTGCCGGCATCCTGAGCCAGATCACAGGAGCCGGCTTTGCTTCGGGTGCAATTGGTGCGGGACTCAACGAAGCACTCATTAAAGCACTTGACGGCAAAGACCCCGGCACAGCGCAGCTCATCAGTGCCATCATCGGCGCGGCTGCCGCTAAGGCAATCGGAGGGAATGCACAGGCAGGTGCGAGTGCTGCAGTGAGCGGGACGAAGTGGAACAAATACGAAAGGCTGCCAGAAATCTTAGAGCAACTTAACGAGTTAAATGAATCGGAAAAATATAAGAAGCTAAAAGACGGAGAGTATTCCATTCGCTATGCAACAGTGGACGGAGAAAAAGTCGCCGTTGCAATTGATAAAGACGGGAAAGTATTTGATCTAGAAGTGATACATGACGCCGGTATTGATCGGATGATGCTTCACGGAAATCCTTTAACAAAAAAAGGCGAAGTATACACTGTTGATAAAATGGATCATTACGGGGAACCAAATGCCAAAAAAACAGGGGAACAGTCTGTATTTAGGTGGGGGGATTCAGATGGAACATCAAAAGATATCATCAACTTATATGGAGTAGAATACAGAGAGACTAACTC
Organism: Selenomonas sp. oral taxon 126; assembly: GCF_001683335.1. GTDB lineage: Bacteria > Bacillota > Negativicutes > Selenomonadales > Selenomonadaceae > Centipeda. Next base: position 2,400,874 of record NZ_CP016201.1, on the reverse strand, counting down.
CCTTGAGGAAGCCAAGGATATCCTGCGGCAAAGAGTCCATCAAGAATGGGTGGATGGAAGAACTACCCTAACAGATATAATGAGAAAAAAATATCCGTTTTCATTTCTTGCGCCAGGGTCAATCCCAATGAAAAGCTTAGCGATACTAGGGGCCTTAGGTTCTTTGGCTATCAAAGACACGCCCATGGCATCAGACGCGCTGATATATGCACATATCGCAAATGGATGGCCGCGCCATTTCTCCGTGGGGACTTTTACATCCTCCAATATGAGTCGTTCCAATGCAATAACCCAAAAGATCAAGGACCTTGGCACGCACTTCTCTCCCGGAGAGACGCGAGACATCTATATGTCCATTAATCTGAATATAGATCCAGCAAGCCTAGATGAACATTATTTTGCCGGCTGGACAAAGCTAGCTATTCGGGTACATCGTGACATGGACGGCAAGATTTCATTCAACGGACTTGCCGGAGATGCTTATAATTTTGACCTTCATCAATGGAAATTGGGAGATCCAGAATATAGTTGGAAAAACGCTTTCACTGATACGATTAATAATGCGGCGTGGGTCAATCAAAGCCTTGGATATCTACAGCCCTTCCCATGGACAGCAGAAATTCAAGGAACTGTTTCCTTGTCGGAGGATTGACCTATGGTGATAGATCGTATCAAAAAGATAGTTCTCCGCGGAGGCAAGCTGTGCGGCGCTTTATTAAGTGTATGGATCCTTTATCAGGTTCTATTCGGATTTAAATATTGGCTGAATACATGGTTTGCTCCAATTAATTCACCATTTGCTTTTAAAGGATATATAGAGTCCTTTAATAAAAGCCAAATAGTTGTTTATCGTAAAGATAAACATTCTGAATTATGGGACATGCATTTAGAGGAATGGACAAGGTATGGCGGAGCGAGTAGAGTACGCGTCCTTGACGAAGAAGTATACACATGGGAAAAGGATATGGGATTGTTCTATGAGGAAAATAAGTTTTATGTGTATGGAAGCGTGGGGTTCTATATAGTCCAATCTGAGCCGTTTCATGTTACGCTCCTGATTAATCCGGAGGTCGATCTAACCTCCCCGGACTACAAATATTTATCAAAAGCACTGGCAAAATATAGTGACGATGAATTAACCATTCTTCACAGTGAAACAGAGTTGGAGGAGAGAGATCACCTCTTTTACGAACGAATCTTGGCATATCCCGTAATGTTGCACCAATTTGCTCATCCTCTGCCGTTGAAAAGGGAAGGCACGATTGATTATCGAAAACTGTTGTTATATTATTTTGATTAGACATGACCTAGCAGACTAAAAGGATTCCCTTGCATCCCCCACAAAAGGCGATGCAGACAGCACCACAAAAGCTGCCATCGCACCGGGAACCATCGACATCCGTGAGAATCCCACGCAGGACATCTCCGCCCTCAGCCGTGACACAGCAAACTCGCTCAACGAACTCGGTAAAATCTTCGACAAGGCGAAAATCGAGAAACAGCAGGAGCTTGCTGCCGTATTTGGTGAAGAGGCATTCCGTCTCCTGCATAACATGAAGGACGACGGCAGTGTAGGCAAGATTGCCGCGCACGCAGCTGTTGCCGGCATCCTGAGCCAGATCACAGGAGCTGGCTTTGCTTCGGGTGCAGCAGGTGCCGGTCTCAACGAAGCACTGATTAACAATCTGAAAGGTCTTGACCCTACTATTGCCCAGATAGCTAGTGGAGTCCTTGGCGCAGCTGCCGCAAAAATAGTCAATGGAGATGCAACAGCAGGAGCAATTTCGGCGGCGAGTGGGACGAAGTGGAATAGTTTGCTTACAGAAAGTGATTTTGTAAGAGAATGTATTCGAGATGATGATTTAGTAAAAAACCTACCAGAGGGAACGTGTAATCTTATTGCGGTTTCTGGAGGAGATGCAGTTTCTCTCAGTGGAATGGTTATGGTATTTAATGTTGAAGGCACTCCGGTTTATTCTTCTTATAATATAGAGGGTGGGGTTTCAGCCTTTGTTGGAGCCTATACCATGGGACGGGGATATCTAGAAGACCCACAAGGAAATATTGTTACAGATCCAGAGATATTAAAGGAACAACTAACGGGTTTTTCAATGGGATGGTCTGCAGGTTTTGGTTTAGAACATGGACGATCCACTAACGTCAATGGATATTCCTTTATATACAATGCTGTATCCTCTACTCCTACGATAAGTTTATCAGCTGGCTACGTTTTCTACGAAGGTAATCAGAAGGATTTCTAATCATGAAAAACACACATATTTTATTTATCATATGTAGTATAGCAATTGTTGGAGGTGTATTACTTTCAATACATGAGAACTTTGAAAACAAATCTGATAATTGGAATATTTTCACGAAAGTATTCCAATCAATAAATTTTCCTCCACAAGAGGATATTATTCACTCAGAAATTTTAGATGTCGTCGGTAAGCCATTTCGTATCAAACTTGAGTACACCTCTACGAAATCATTTGATGAGGATTTGGAGTCTTATAAGGATATATTATATAAGCATGGCTTTCAAAGCCACTCGAATGAACGAGGACATTTCTCTACATCAGATGGATTATGTCATTTTTATTTGAGTGAATCGAAAACTGGAACACATAAAATGATTCTTTCAAATGGAGCTTGGTAAATTTATGAAGATACTCAAATACTTAGGAGTTCTTGTTTTTATATCGGTGTGGGTCTATGGATATTTTTATTACCCTTTACATACAAGTAATACATCTTCAAACAATGATTTACAGCTGATTTATGCTTTGCATGATATAAAAGAGATGCAAACACTGGATATCCTCAATATAAAAAGAGAAGAATACATTGGTGGTATGAGAAAGTTTCAGATTTATGCCAAAGGAGATATCGAAAGCGTATTTAATAAACAGACTATGGAGCAGGGAGGTTGGCACAATATAGAAACAAACAGAAATAACATTACAGCACATAAAAAAGATTACTGTATAGAAGTAGAAAAAAACACAAATAAATGTATTATTACGATTATCATCGAAGATGATACACTATAATATACATATTTTATATCTGTAAAGTAGGTGACTCCACTTGAAAACACTCAACCGTCCCTCAATTCTCCTCCTCATCCCCCTCCTCTCCTTCTCTGCTCCTCCTGCTATCGCTGCCCCTGCACAGCAGGAGCAGCTCGATCAGTCACGGGCGCAGGAGGCAGAGCGGCAGAATCGTCTCGGTGAGGAGCGTGTGGAGACGATTGTCGCCCCTCCCCCATCTGTTGATCTTCCCGCAGATGAGAGCGTTCGATTCCACATCTCTCAGATCACGATTGAGAACCAAGTGGAGCGATTCCGCTTCCTCGAACGTATCGCTCGTCCCTATGTGGGCAAGGAACTGTCGCTCAGCGACATCAACAAGCTCATCAATGCGATGAATCAGTCCCTCATGGCTCGTGGGTTCTCTACGAGCCGTATTGTTGTGCCGGAACAGAATCTCTCATCGGGAGAACTTCGTCTCGTTCTGCAGATCGGCTATATCGGCACCGTTCATTTTGCCGAGGGCAGCGATACGCTCTACTGGAAGAATCTCTTTCCCTTCCACGAGGGAGATATTCTGAACGTACGCGACATCGAGCAGGGCATCGAACAGGCGAAGCGTCTCCCCTCACAGGATATCTCCGTCCAGCTCCTCCCCTCGGAACAGCCGCAGCGGACAGATGTTGTGCTGACAGTGAAACGCGGGAAGAATTTCTACGGTACGATCTCCGTGGATGACTCAGGTCTTGAAGATACGGGAAAGCTCCAATGGTATACCTCCATCGGTATCGATCAGCCCTTTCACAAGAACGATATGCTCCGCATCGGCATGAATCTTGACGGCGCACAGGATGGATATGAGAAGGGAACGCGCGGGCACAATATCAGCTACACCTATCCCTATGGACGGCATACATTCTCATTTTCCTATCAACGCTCGAAATATCATCAGACGGTAGAGAGCGTTCCCTATGATTTCATCAGTGCGGGAGATTCAAATATCTCTACGCTGTCATGGGACTATGTACTGCATCGCTCAGCTGTCATGAAGACGAGCATGGATATTCGTTTGCGGAAACGGAACTCCCATAGCTTTTTGAACGATGTCGAGCTGCCCATCCAGGCGATGCACCAGACCTCGATGGAGATCGGCTATGCAGAGCGCCTCTATATCCAGCGCAATACGCTCTATTTCCGTCTGGCGCACAGGTTCGGTCTCGGATGGATGGGTGCGCAGGAAGAAAAGGCTTTTGCCGATGCGCCTAAGACGCTCTATCGAATGTGGCTGCTCGATGTGGACTTTGTGCATCCATTTGAGTTCAGTCATCGCCCCGCAACATTTACGACATCCTTTCACGGACAGTATACGATGGACGGGATGCGGCTCTATGGTGTAGATATGATCAGCATGGGCAATCGCTATACGGTGCGCGGCTTCGACGGCGAGGTTACGCTGATGGGAACAAACGGATGGTATCTGCGGAACGAGTTCGCGACACGGTTTCCGAAACAAAAGGCGGAACTCTATCTTGGGCTTGATGTCGGTGCGGTCTATGGATATGGGGCTGATCTCTATAACGGACATACGATGATGGGCGCAGCAGTCGGACTGCGCGGAGCGATTGATACCGTCTCCTATGATGTCTTTGCGGCGATGCCCATAAGAAAACCCGAGGGATTCCATACGCCAAATGCGACTTATGGATTCTCCCTCGGGGTAAGGTTCTAAAAAAAGACGCCTCTACAAATGTAAAAGCGTCTTCACAACTTCGTTTATTTCCCGACGAAGGTCTTCGTCTGCGCAGTGATGTGCTCTGCCGTCAGTCCGAACTGCTTGAGCAGTTCCGCCGCAGGGCCGGAGTGCCCGAACTCGTCACGAACGCCGATGCGATGGACGGGAACGGGGGCATGCTCGGTAACAACGCCTGCAACTGCCTCGCCAAGTCCGCCAAGGATATTGTGCTCCTCGACGGTCACAATCTTCCCGCATTCCCGCGCCGCGCGAATGACAAGCTCCTCATCGAGCGGCTTGATTGTCGCCATGTTGATGACGCGCGCCTTGATGCCCTCAGCAGCGAGGAGCTTTCCTGCCTTGATTGCCTCGGGGACGAGAATGCCCGTCGCGATGATGGCGACATCCATACCGTCCTGAATGACCTCGCCCTTTCCAATGGCGAATTCATATGACTCGTCATGATAGACCGGCGTCGCCGCACGCCCGAAGCGGATGTATACAGGACCCTCCATCTCGTACGCAGCGTGCACCATCTTGCGCGCCTCCACATCGTCCGAGGGGCACATGACCGTCATGCCGGGAACCGTCCGCATGAGGGCAAAGTCCTCGCAGCACTGATGGGATGCGCCGTCCTCGCCGACGGAAATGCCGCCGTGCGTCGCGCAGATCTTGACATTCAGATGCGGATAGCCGATCGTGTTGCGCACCTGCTCGTAGGCGCGCCCCGCCGCAAACATGGCAAAGGTGGACACGAACGGCACGAGCCCCATCGTCGAGAGTCCCGCACCGACGCCGACCATATCACACTCTGCAATGCCGCAGTTAAAGTGACGATCGGGAAATGCCTTCTTGAATGTTCCGCTCTTCGTCGCCCCTGCGAGATCCGCATCCAGAACAACAATATTTTCATGTTCTTTGCCGAGCTCTACAAGTCCGTTTCCGTAGCTGTCACGCGTTGCAACTTTCTTTACGTCTGCCATGCTCATGCCTCCTCAATCTGCTTGCGAATCGCAGCCAGTTCCTCAAGGCCTCGTGCGAGTTCGTCATCATTGGGTGCCTTGCCATGCCAGCCGGCATTGTTCTCCATAAAGGAGATGTCCTTGCCCTTCACTGTCTTCATAAGGATCGCGGTTGGCTTTCCTGTCCCCTTGTTTGCATGGAATGCCTTGAACGCCTCTTCCAGTGCATTGTAGTCATGCCCGTCAATCCAAATAACCGCACAGCCGAACGCCTCAAACTTCGCGTCGATCGGTGCCGTGTTCATGACATCTGCCGTTGCGCCGTCGATCTGGAGGCCGTTGACATCCACTGCGATGCAGAGGTTATCCAGCTTGTAGTGCGCCGAGAACATGAGCGCCTCCCAGACCTGCCCCTCGGCAAGCTCACCGTCGCCGAGCAGCGTGTAGACATTGATGTCCTTGCCGAGATACTTTGCGCCCTTTGCCATGCCCGCCGCCGTCGAAATGCCCTGCCCGAGCGAGCCCGTAGACATATCCACGCCCGGCGTAAGGTTCATATTCGGATGTCCCTGCAGACGTGAGCCGATGTGACGCAGCGTCAGCAGCTCATCCACGGGAAAGAAACCGCGATTGGCAAGCGTCGCATAGAGTCCGGGCGCAACATGCCCCTTCGAGAGGACGAAGCGGTCGCGATTCGGATCGTGGGGGTTCTTCGGATCAACACGAATTTCCTTGTTGTAGAGATAGGTAAAGTACTCCGTCGATGAAAGTGAGCCACCGGGGTGACCGCTCTTTGCTGCATGCGTACCGCGCAAAATCCCCTCGCGCACCTTCACCGCAAAAAGACGAAGCTCCTTCTCTTCAGTTGCTGTCATAAAACTCCTCCTCGCCCCAATCAACACAATATCAATACAGCCCTCATTCTACCCTTTTTTTCGCTTGCCTGCAAGACGCACAAGACTACAATTTTTTGAAAAATTTACAAAAAGAAAAGTCGCCCCAAAAGAGGCGACCTCATTGTATCAAATTCCTCAGATCTCCATAATGATGGGTAGGATCATCGGGCGGCGGCGCGTCTTATCGAAGAGATAGCGGCTGAGTGCGTCGCGCACATTCGACTTGATCGCCGACCACTCGCGCACGTTCTCATCCTCGCAGCGGTCAAGCGCCTGCTGGACGCGCGCACGCGCCTCCTCCATCAGCGCCTCGGATTCACGCACGTAGACGAAGCCGCGCGAGACGATGTCGGGTCCCGAAACCACACGGTTATTTTGACGATCCATAGTTACGACAATGATAAGGATACCGTCCTGAGAGAGCTGACGGCGGTCACGCAGGACGATATTGCCCACATCGCCGACACCGAGACCATCGACCATGACCATGCCGGACTGCACGCGTCCGACAACCTGTCCCTTCTCCTTCGTGAACTCGAGGATCTGACCATTCTCACTGATAAAGATATTTTCCTTCGGCATACCGAGTTCGCGTGCAAGGCTTGCGTGCTGCACGAGGTGATGGTATTCGCCGTGCACGGGCATAAAGAACTTCGGACGCACGAGATTGTGCATGAGCTTGAGTTCCTCGCGGCTGCCGTGCCCCGAGACGTGAATGCCCTTGTCACGCCCATAGATGACGTTCGCACCGAGCTTCATCAGATTGTCCACCGTCTTAGAGACAAGCTTCTCATTGCCCGGGATCGGCGTTGCCGAGATGATGACTGTATCGCCCGGCACAATCGTAATCTTGCGGTGATCGGATGCCGCCATGCGCGAGAGCGCAGACATCGGCTCACCCTGACTGCCCGTCGTCACGATGACGATCTGCTCGGGACGGAAGTTGTTCACCTCATCGATGCCGATGATCGTCCCCTCGGGTGCTGTCAGATAGCCCAGATCCAGCGAGATGCCGACCACATTCTCCATGCTGCGCCCGAGTACGGCAACACGCCGCTTGTACTTGACCGCCGTATCGATAACCTGCTGGATGCGGTGGACATTCGATGAGAATGTCGCGACAATGATGCGCCCACGCACATTGTGGAAGGCCTTGTCGAACGCCGCACCAACCGTGCGCTCGCTCGCCGTATGCCCCTCGCGCTCCGCGTTCGTGCTGTCGGCGAGGAGGAGGAGCACGCCCTTGTTGCCGAGATCGGAGAAGCGGCGGAAATCCGTCATCTGCCCGTCGACCGGCGTATAGTCGAGCTTGAAGTCGCCCGTATGGACGATCATGCCCACGGGCGTTTTGATCGAGAGCCCGACCGCGTCGGGGATCGAGTGGTTCACGCGAATAAAGCCGACGCTGAAGCAGCCGATGTTGATGATGTCCCCCGCCATGACGGAGTGCAGATTGCTCGAATCCACCCCGTTCTCCTTGAGACGCCCCTCGAGGATGCCGAGCGTCAGACGCGTCCCGTAGACGGGCGCGGGAATCTGCTTCATCACATAGGGCAGCGCGCCGATGTGATCCTCATGTCCGTGCGTCAGGACGATTGCCTTGACCTTGTCTCTGTTTTCGATCAGATAGGTAATATCCGGAATGACGAGGTCGATGCCGAGCATATCCTCCTCCGGGAACATGAGCCCGGAGTCCACAACGAGAATCTCATCATCCACACGGATGGCAGTCATGTTCTTTCCGATTTCGCCAAGACCGCCGAGCGGTATGACCTGTACCTTCTGCACATTTTTCCCATGATTGCCATTACGATTTAACGACAAAAAACACACCTCCATAGATAAGGGACATCTTCACTGTGTCCCTCCTTAAATATTGTTCATCCATTCGATCATGAAATCAGAATTCATCCACACGAAAATACAGCGACCGGAGGGGATTCCCTCCATCGTCGCCACATGGGAAAGCGCTGCTTTCGCTGTCATTGCTGTGAAAAAATACGACCGCACAGCTGACCGAAAACCGCAAGAAAAATGATCCGATCCATTCACTTGAGGCTATTTTACCATCCTGACTGCAACAATGCAAATAAATTTTGTACAGACAATTGAGTAGGAGGTGGTGATTAGCCGCCGTCCTCTCACACCACCGTGCATACCGTTCGGTACACGGCGGTTTCAATAGGTTGCGTGTACAGACTGATAGGCTATGTCTTTCCCGCTACCGGGCAGACTCCGGTCTTGCACCGCTTAGAAACGTGCGCCGCCGGGCGCACCACCACGAAAAAACATCCACGGCAAATGCGCTGTGGATGTCTTTTGCACTGCAAAGAAATTCATCTCGAACGTGATCGTCTATACTTCTACATTCTTATTTTTTCTGCGCTCCCGAAAGAAGCGCTTGATGATCTCTGAGCACTCGTCCGCGAGCACGCCGGCACGTATTTCCGGCTGATGGTTGAGTGCGGGGCAGCCCGTGATGTTGAAGAGAGATTCACATGCCCCTGCTTTCGTATCCGTACTGCCGTACACAACGCGGCTGATGCGGCTCATGACAATTGCCCCGGCGCACATGGGACACGGCTCGATCGTCACATATAGGGTCAGCCCCGTGAGCCGCCAACGCCCAAGACTCTGACAGGCGCACCGAATCGCAATCAGTTCGGCATGTGCCGTTGCATCATGTTCCGTCTCGCGAAGATTGTATCCGCTGGCAATCAGCTCCCCGGCGCCATTCAGAATGACGGCGCCGATCGGAACCTCACCGAGCGCATATGCACGCTCCGCCTCTGCCAGCGCCAGCCGCATTCCATAGTCATCATCCGGCATTGGGCAGCTTCCCCTTCACATCCGAGATATCAGCTTTCCCCTGATAAAAGAGGGACTGCGTCGGACGACCGACCTCAAGCTGATAGGCTCGATTCGCAGAGGAGCTTTCCATCTGGCGCTTTTTCTTCTTTTCTATCTCATCTTCAAAAATAGATGCGAATGTCTCGTCCTGTTCCTTTTCTTCAAAGCCTTTTCTGCGCTCAAACAGCTCATCGTTATTGAACCGCAGCCGCTTTACACGCATCACGCGCTCAACACGTTCTACCATCGCTGACACCTCCCATCATTATTGACACACTATTCTATCTTATATCAATAATATCGTCTGCCCGCGATGGAACTTAAACAAAAAAGGCAGTATTTACCACAATATAACGTGAAATAATACTGCCTTAATGCGCTATGTTGTGTGCTCCGTCAGCCCGGCGGCCATGCGAGGGAGCGTCCGCCGAGAAGGTGGAAATGCAGATGCCCGACCGTCTGTCCTCCATCCGCACCCGTATTCGTCACGAGGCGGAACCCACCGTCAGCGACACCGAGCTCTCGTGCAATCTGCGGCACAGCGGTGGTCAGAATATGCGCTGCCAGATCCCGATCCTCTTCCGCAAAGTCCAGCACACTCGCAAGATGCTTCTTCGGAATGATGAGAACATGCTCCGGCGCCTGCGGATCGAGGTCGCGGAACGCAAGCACCTGATCGTCCTCATAGACCTTTGTCGAGGGAATCTCTCCCTGTGCAATCCTGCAAAAGATACAATCCGTCATTTCACTCGCTTCCTTTCAATATGTTTTGTATTGGACTAATTCGCCAAAGAGTAAATGATTCCTGCAATATGCGATCCCTTATGTAAAATATCACAGCGCTGTTATAATTTGATAGAATTAAACAACAATTAAATAAAATTGTTTTCCGAGCAAAAATATCTAAGGGCAGAGCCTATGATATTGCGTCTGAGCGAAGGATTTGGGGACACTTACGCTCACAGGGCTATCGCAGAAATGCGCGGGTCTTCCCGTATTGAAAAGGAAAACGGCAGGAACGGACTGCCATGAGATTTTTCGCGCAGGGACTGTTTGTCGTGCGATTCGTACGGGAAACAGTCCCTTTTGGTATGTGGAGAGCTGAAAAGGAGAGGTATTCATGAAACGAACACGGAAGTACTACGCCCTGATTGCGGCAATCACAAGCGGGATTGCATTCATGCCGCAGGCACACGCTGCGGACACAGCCTATGATACGGACACCGTACAGGTCGAGGCGGAGGGCGTTGACAAGTACCTTGTCACGACGAATACGATCACAGCGCAGGAGATTGCGGATCGCGGTTACCGCGCCCGCGCGATTGCATACGTCCCACAGGCACATACACCGCCTTTCCCTTTCACCGTTCGCGATGTTGTCGTGATGGGGCGCGACGGCAAATTTAGCATTGGTCGAACCGATGATGTCATGACAGAGAAGAATTTGGAAAATCTCTATGGGGTCACGGCAAAGATAGTCGGCTATGAGGGCATTCCGGAGAGCCGCACCTATGTCCCGATTCCACCGGTGAGTTGAAACACAAGGGCTGTTGCATGAGTCAAAAAATGACTTCGTGCAACAGCCCTGTTTTTTATGCTTTTCACATCTTTACTGCTGTGCCCGTATCGAGCAGGAAGAGATAGCGTTCCTTGACCGGCTTGTGCAGGATGGTCTCGACGGCATCGCAGTAGAGGTCGATCTGGAACTGGTAGCGTCTGCGCGCAGTGGTAGCGGAAATCCCGCGATCCGTCTTGTAGTCGAGCAGGATGTAGTCGCCGTGTTCGTCCTCGAAGAGTACGTCGATGATGCCTTGCAGGAAGATCCGATCGGATGTATCTGTCGCCTCCTCATAGTAGCGCTGCGCAGGGAGCAGCCGCCCAAACGGCAGCTCACGGTAGACCGCCTTTGCCGTGCGCATACGCCGCCCAAGGGACGACGATGCAAATTTCCAGATCTTCGTGACATCGATGCTCCTGCGCTCCGCCTCCGTGAGAATGCCCTTCGTCAGGAGTTCATCTGCCTGCGCCGCGATGGCAGCGATATTCTCCGCATGATCGAGATCGAGCTGCTGCATGACGGTGTGCATTGCCGTGCCGCGCTCCATCGGTGTCAGCTGCTCCCGCTCCGCCGCGCGCAGGAAACGCGGCATTTCCCACTCCGGCTGCACTTCGGCAACGCCGACGGCGGGCAGGAACGGTGTAGGCAGTTCTTCCTCTGCCGTCTGCTGCCGCTTCAGCTCGGTCACACTGGTCTTGGCGTGGATATGCGCTGTGCCGCGCAGGTCGTATGTCCAGTCCAGCACGGCTGCAACGCGCTCTGCCTCTCCGCCGCTCGGCAGCGGCTCATCCGCACGGACTGCGGAGAGGATGTCATCCGTCGCCTCCTGCGCCTCTGTCTGAGCGACACGGACACTCTCGTCCAGAATCCTCACATGGAAGCGTGCCTGCGGATGTGACGGCTGACGATGGACAATTTCGTCCTCATCTTCGAACAGCGGCGTGCCGTCGGGGTGACGCATAAGTGCGAGCGCAATCCAGTCGAGATAGCATTTCGCTGAGAGGACGGCAGATGCGGGAAACTGCTGCTCCTGCGTCTGTGCGTATCTCAGACAGAAGGCGCGCAGCTGCTCCAGTGCATCCCTGCCCGTGCGCGTGATGCTGAGTGTTCCCGTCAAGATTAGCTTTTCTTGCGCGCGCGTCATGGCGACGTAGAGGATGCGCATTTCCTCCGCGATAGACTCACGCTGAATGATGTTCCTGACCTTCCTCCTTGCCAAGGTATCGTATTTCTGTCGCCCTGCTGCCGTATTCTCAGAGACGCGCAGTCCGATTCCCTCATGTGCGTGATAGAGGAGGTCGCCCTTCGTGTCCTGTGTGTTGAATGTGCCCGCAATATTGGCGAGGAAGACAACGGGG
>NZ_CP016201.1:2382449-2388461 GCF_001683335.1 Selenomonas sp. oral taxon 126 | reverse complement strand
GTGTAGAAGAGACAGCTCCAGCCCCTTGCTCCTGTGGATCGTCATGATGCGCACGACATCCTCACTCTCGCCGAGGGTTCGGGCAACGGAGAGATCCGTGCTGCGGCGTTTCAGTGCGTCGATGTAGCGCAGGAAGCGGAACAATCCGCGCTCGTTCGTCCGCTCGAAGTCGGCGGCGCGGTCGATGAGCATGCGCAGATTCGCCTGACGCAGCGTGCCGCCGGGGAGCGTGCCGACATAGTCATAGTATCCCGTCTCGCGGTAGAGCGCCCAGAGCAGTTCGGGAACACTGTGGGTCAGCGCATGGCGGCGCCAGCGGCGAATGCGCTCCAATGCGTTCTCGGCCGCTTCATCCCCCGCCGCGCCCGTGAGCATATCGTAGATGCTGCCGCTCGGCGTGCGCACGCGCAGCTCCGCCATCTGCGCCATCGTGAGACCGATCATCGGCGAGGTGAGCACAGCGGCGAGCGGGGTGTCCTGACGCGCATTGTCGAGGACGGCGAGGAGGGAGAGGATCATGCGAATCTCGCTCGCCTCGAAGTAGCCCGCTGTATCATCCGCATAGGCGGGGATGTTCCGCGCGCGCAGTGCATCGAGCAAAAGCCCTGCGCGCCCCTTCGCCCCGCGCAGGAGGATCACGATGTCCCTGTTGCGGAGAGGCTCCCCGTTCTGCAGGACATAGCCCTCTGATTTGAGTTCCTCGATGCGGCGCGCGATGAAATGCGCCTCGACCTCGAATGCCTTGCGCTCCTCCTCTGCCTCCTCATCCTCCGAGGCGGAGTAATCGGCACGGAGGAGGTCGATTTCAAGCGGCTCCGCGAGTGATTTCCCCTGCGTCAGATCATCGAATGTCCGACCGGGATTCAGCCGCGCAGCCTCGTCATAGGCGATGGAAACTGCCTCCTCGCTCATGATTTGGGAGAATATCTCGTTGATGGGTTCAAGCACCTCGGCACGGCTGCGGAAGTTCTCGGACATGGTGACGAGTGTCCCGTCCGCCCCATTCGTGCGATACTTCCGATAGGTCGCCTGAAAGAGGGCGGGATCGGCAAGGCGAAAGCGGTAGATGCTCTGCTTCACATCGCCGACGATAAAGCGGTTCGCGTCTCGTGCGATCTGACTCAGGATGCCCTCCTGCAAGCCGTTCGTATCCTGATATTCGTCCACCATGATTGCATCGTAATGTCTGCGCAGCTCCTCTGCAATCTCCGTCGGCATGGCGGTGGTCGGGTTCTCCTGCAGGAGCGCGGGCTGCGCGCAGAGGAGCGCAAGCGCCGTGTGTTCGAGGTCGCCGAAGTCAAGGATGCCGCGTTGCAGTTTTTCCTTTTGAAACGCCTTGTGAAATGCGCTTGTCAGGCGTGCGTATTGACGGATTGACGCGTTTGCGCGGTTTTCCGTCTCACAGAGTTCATCCGCCGTTGTGGGAAGCTGTCCGATCGAGCCGTCCCACGCGCCGTGAATTTTCTCCGTCAGCTTTTTCAGACGCGCGCCGACTGTGGCATCGTAGTCCTCGACTGTCTTGCGCGGAATACTTTTTCGCTGTTTCTTTGCTGCGGCTGCCTCCGTCAGAAATGTTTCCCACGCGCCTGCATCCTCTGCGTGCAGAAAGTGATCGAGTGAGGAACGGAGCGCCTCGTAAATCTCCCGATTGCCCGCGAGCACATTGATACATTTTGCAGCCGCCGCACGCAAATTTGCATCCCCTGCACAGAGGAGCGCTTCTGCCTCGGCATAGTCCGCGCACAGCTGCGAGAGAGCTTCTTTCAGCTCATCCGCAAGCATGGAAAAGCCGCTGCGCGCCCAATACGGCGTATCCGCACTCTCCTGCCCCTGTGCCCGCAGCCATGTCTCGGGTGAGGGCTGACTGAGCGAAAAGGCATGGAGGGAGAGGATGTCGCTCTGCAGCTGCTCGTCATCGCCCCTGAGCCCGCCATAGGCGTCGGAAAAGGCAAGAAATCCGTCCGCATCGCCGTTCTCGGCACGTTGATACTCCTCTTCGAGCAGATCTTCCACGACCTTGTTTTTCAGAAGGCTGATCTCCTGCTCGCTCGCAATACGGAAGTTCGGCGGGATGTCGGTCGCGTCGATATGCGACTGGATCAGACGCTGACAGAAGGAGTGAAAGGTCGAGATGTCCGCCCCTGTGAGCAGGACGCGCTGGCGTTCGAGCGCGCCGATGCGCTGATGAAGCTCGAAGGCGGAGCCGCCGCCCACAGCCAGTGCGGCAATCTCCTCGTTGAGCGCCGCCTCGATGCGCTCACGCATCTCCGATGCCGCCGCCTTGGTAAAGGTGAGGACGAGGCCGCGGTCAAGCGAGAGTGTGCCGCTGCGCACCTGCGAGATGATGCGCTCCACGAGGACACGCGTCTTTCCGGAGCCTGCCGCTGCCGCCACGAGGATATTCTGTCCGTGGGTCTCAATCGCCTTTTTCTGATCTGCTGTAAATGTCATCTGTGCCATCGGATTTCACCTCCCCGCATACGATCCGTGCGATTTCCTCCATCGCCGCCTGTCCATTGTCTGCAATATCGCGGTAGACATCGCCCCGCCCGAGTTCCGGCTCGAACGCGCAGACGGCACGATAGGTACAGAAGGTACAGGCATTGCGGTCGTTGAAGCGATAGGGTGCAACCTGTATGTTCCCCTGCAGTATCTCCTCGGCTGTCTCACATACGAGCTTCGGCAGATATGCGAGGAGCTGCTCGAACTCCTCCCGTGAGTGAATGTACTTCTCCGAGTTCTTGGAAAAGCTGCTATCCTTGTTGAACGATATGCAGAGATGCTCGCCCATCGCGTCAATCTGCTTCACAATCTTTTCGTCTTTGATCAGGAGGCCTGTGAGTACCATTGCAGCCGCGATTTTCTTTTGCAGACTCTCGTCATCCAGACGCTTGTCGTTCGGAACAACGGGAGTCACAGCAGGTACATAGAGCATGCCGGCAGGGATGCTGCTGCCATCGAGCAGAGAGCGCACGACGAAGAGATAGAGGAGCAGCTGCATTTTCAGCCCGTGCCGAATCTCCGGCAAAAGGAGCGATGTCCCGCCCGTCTTATAGTCGAGGACGAGGTAGTAGCCCATGTCCCGCGTCACGTCGAATCGGTCGATCTGACCGCGCAGGGACAGGGTCATGCCGTTGGAGAGCGGAAAATCCGCCACCTTGACCCCGTCGCTGCGGCGTCCGAAGCTGAGTTCAAATCCATGGGGATGAAAGGAGGATGCCCTCGCCCACGAGGTGAGATGGCGGATGACCTGCTGCGCGGTGCGCCGTATCCGCTCGACGCGGTGACGGTATCCTGCACTGCTCATGAGGACAGCGCTGCGTATCTTCGGCATGAGATCCTGCATGAGGGCATCAATCTGCGCCGCGCCGCCCGCCTCCGCTGCGACCCAGTCATTGTCATGCTCCGTGCGTACCCACTCGCCGTATCCGTGCAGAATCTCGTGCAGGAGCGTTCCAAAGTCGCTGCTCTGGAACTCATAGACATCGCGCTCTCGCAGACCAAGCCCATATCTCGCAAAGTGGCGAAACGGGCACTGACGGAAGGTCTCGAGTCGGGTCGTGCTGCCGCTGATCCTCCCGTTCCGCGCGTACAGCTCCGCTGCAATAGCGGCAGAAAGAAAGTCCTCGCGCGGCGCGGCAAACAGACCGCGTACCATCAGGCGAAGGAGTGGGTGCATGGCGGGATCGATGCGCATCCAGTTGTAGACATCCTGCCACAGGGGGCGCATTTCCCCCAGCTCCTTCTGCCCAAGCAATGCGCTCGAAAGCGACGAAAGCATCGGATGCGGCGCAGACAGGACGAGATCGTCCTGCCGCTGTACCATTGCAAGCGGTATCGAGAGCAGCTCCGGCGCTATCATGCGCAGACGTGCCACGAGCGGCGAAGGTGCGAGCGCAGTGCCGTCGACAGAGGAAAGCGCATAGGAGACCCACAGGTATTCCCGCGCCTCCGTGAAGCCGCGATAGAGCTGATAGCGTTCGAGAAACGTCTGCTCCTGTGTGCCGCCGAAGATCATATGCGGCGTATCGGCAAGCGATTCGCGTATGGACAGACGGTCTGCGTCCGACAATACGCCCTGCGGCGCTGCGGCGCGCGGCATGATGCCCGCATTGGCGCCCACGATGTAGACGGCGCGGATGTCTGCGAGGCTGTTCTGATCGAAGGAAGCAAGCGTCACGTGATCGAGTCCCGGAGGAATCAATGCGATTTCGAGCGCATCCAATCCGTCCCCCAGCAGCTCCTCGAAGTCACGGGCGGAGATCTCCTCCTCACCGCTGACCTCGACAAGCTGCTCGAAGAGCGTCATGCAGGAAGTCCAGATCTGACGATGCGCCGTCGCATCCGCGAGACGCCCCTCCGCATCTGCCGCTGTCCGCCACGCATCGAGCGTCTGCTGCGCCCCCAGCTGATCGAGGAAGTCATAGAGCGCGCGCGTGCGCTCATATGCCATGCTCTGCTTGCTCGAGAGATGCTGCGTCAGTATGGAGAGCGGTGCGGCGATGCGTCTGCGCATGGCGTCAAGGGTGATCTCTTCGGATATGCGCAGGGCGTTCTGCTCGGTTCCCATCTCCTCATCTGGGATTGCGCGGCGGACGAAGTTCCACTCGTCCGTCATCGTCCACTGACGCTCGGTACGGATGCCAAACGCAATGCAGTAGTTCTCGAGCCGATCCACGGCCTCCTGCCAGTCGCCGCAGTCAAAGAGTTCGTCTTCTTCCGCTGCACTCTCTGCTGCGTCTGCGGTGACGGGAAAGAATCCTGTGCGCAGCGCACGGAATACGCTGTCATAGCCCCAGCCGCGCCACGCTGTCTGTGCTGCAGCGCGCAGAAGTTCGGCGAGCGGGTGATGCGTGCTGGGACGTTTTGCGTCCAGATAGCATGGAATCCCGCAGTCCGTCAATGCCTGTGTCAGGAGTTCCCCGTAGGTATCTATATCGCGCACGAGTACTGCAATCTCGCGATAGCGGTACTCTTTTTCGCGTGCGAGGCGGAGGATGTCCGCCGCCACGGATTCCGCCTCAAGGCGCGGATTCGCAGCCTCCACGAGTCTCAGAGCATCGTCTGTGACAGGGGCAAGGCGCTCGTGACCGAACAGCTTCGCCTCGACCGCTCTGAGCGCGTCACTCTGCGCGCGGTGTTGTTCCTGCATCAGTCGGATGGTTGGAGCGGCGGACGGATCGAGCTCCGTGAGAGTATCCGTCAGCGCGTTCATGGTCTGATAGCTGCGTGCAAATAGCCCCGTGTCCAATGTATTTTCGGGTAAATTCGTACGCACGCGATCACCCTCACGCCGTCCGTCCATCGTCAGGCTGACGTGAATCATGTCTGCCGTCTGAAAGAGTGCACGAAAGACAGCCAGCTCCTGCGGATTGAAGAAATCGAATCCGTCGACCCAGATCTCAGCACCGCGCAGAAAGGGCGCATCCGCAAGCTGCTGTGCAAGCCGCTCCATCCGATCTGTCTGATCGGTCAGCCGCCCCTCCATGCGCGCGGACAGTTCGTCCATGATGAGCGCAAGTTCCTTTAGTTTCTGAGGCAGCCGCCCCGCGCTGTCTCTGCTTTGATCGGCAGTATCGCGCAGAATCTCTGGGCTCAGGCGGTAGCGTCTGAGCTCGGCGATGGTGCGCGCCAATGTCTCTGTAAAGCCGCGCTTTGTGACGGAGCGCGCAAAGACAGAAAGCTCGTCCCTGTGCTTCAGCAGGATGTCCTTGAGCAGGATGCGGCGTCCGATCTCGCTGATGCGCGGAAGATGCGCCCCACCAGTTTCTAGGAGAACCTGTCGCGCAAGGCGGCGAAAACCGAACACATAGGCCTGTAAAAAGCCCGCGCTGTCCGTCAGGGTCTCTGCCAATGCGCGCTCTGCTGCATAGGTCATATGCTCCGGCACGAGGAGGATGCGCTGTCTGCCGAGCGGCTCGCGCATCAAAGCCTCCGTCATCGCCGCAAGACAGGCGTGTGTCTTGCCCGTGCCCGCGCGCCCGATGATGAACTTCACTCCTGCCGTCATAA
>NZ_CP016201.1:2353985-2382424 GCF_001683335.1 Selenomonas sp. oral taxon 126 | reverse complement strand
CTCCAGTCCTGCCGTCATAATGCCTCCGCTCCGCCCTGTGTAAAGCGCGCCCTGCTGCCGCTCGCCGTGCGCATGACCTCAAGATGCACGGGAATGCGTGCGCGCAGCTCCTCTACGTGCGAGATGATGGCGACGAGTCGTCCCCCCTCCTGCTGCACCTCGAGCAGGGCGCGAATGGCGACATCCAGCGTCTCGCTGTCGAGCGAGCCGAAGCCCTCGTCGATGAAGATCATGTCGAGGTGCATGCCGCCTGCATAGTGCTGAACGACATCCGAGAGCCCGAGCGCAAGCGCCAAGGATGCGAGAAAGGTCTCCCCGCCGGACAGCGTGCGCGAGACGCGCGGAAGCCCAGTATACTCATCGAATACGTCGATTTCCAGTCCCCACCATTTATTTCTGTGACCGCCCTCGCCGTGTACGAGACGATAGCGGCCTCGGCTCATCACGACGAGGCGTGCATTTGCCGCCTCGATGACATCGCTCAGAATCGAACGCAGGACGTAGGTCTGAAAATGTACCTGATAGGGCGCCTTTGCCGCCGCCACATTCGCAAGTCTGCCAATGATGCGGTATCGCTCTGCACGCGCCGCCCCCGCCTTCTCGAGCACATCGATCTCGTTCATCATGCGCGTGAGTGCGTCCCGCCGCTCCGTGCGGATGCCCTGCTCCCGCGCCTGATCGCGCACCGCCTGATCGGCGGCTGCCTCTGCCGCCGTGAGCGCAGGCATATCGGGAGGCGTCAGCCCCTCTGCGGCCGCTTTTGCCGTATTCAGAAGCTCTGCTGCGGTCTTGTAGTCGGTCTCATAGGCGTTGATACGCTCTTGTACCGCTTTCAGATGCTTGCTGTCCGACCACTTACCCGCGATTGCCGCATGGTATTCCTCCTCGGAGGAGAATCCCGCCTGTGTGCGTACAGCGGCATATTCACTCTGCGCCGTCTGCGCTGTCTGCATCGACTCTGTGTGGGCACGCTGTGCGGCAGTATGTGCGCTCTCCGCACCTGCACGGGCGGCAGCGGACTCCTTCTCCTTTTCCCTCGCGGTATCGTATGCGTGCTTTTGCTGCGCAACCTCCGCAGTCAGCCGCTGAATTTCGGGGGCGATCTTCGCGTAGTCACGATATTCCTCGGGCAGCTCTGCCTCGAGCGCCGCCTGCTCTCCCTCGCGTGTACGCAGAAGGTCGCGATGCTTCTGTGCATCGGCAGTTTTCTTCTCCTGTTCCGCGCGCATGGATTCAAGCTGCGCCTGCTGCGCGACGCGCTGCGTCGTCCGCTCCGTATGCTCCTTTTCGGCGTGCCTTAACTGCGCATTGTGCTGCTCTGTCCGCTGTGCCATTCCCTCAATTGTATCAGAACCCAGAAGATCATCCAGAAGTTCCTGCTCCTGTGTGCGGCTCTGATTTGCGCGTGCATACTTCTCTTTTGCCGCTTCCAACTTTCGTGCGGCATTCTGTGCGTTCTGTTCGGCAGCGTCCACGGCCTTTGCACAGGACTCCACCTCCTGCTCGGAGGGGATGTCCTCCGCGTGCATCGCAGGGCTGGGATGAGACAGTGCGCCGCAGACGGGACACGGTGCGCCGTCCGCAAGCGTCTCGGCAAGGCGTGCCGCACTGCCGAGATCGTAGAGCGTCTGCATCTGGCGCAGCTTTGTCTTGGCTTCCGCCAGCTGCTGCGAGGCGTCCTTCACAGTCTGTTGCGCCTCTTCCTGCTGCGTGCGGAGCTTAGATTCCTGTGCAGTCAGCGCAGTGATGCGGGCTGCGGCGCTCTGACAGCGTTTCAGGCGATCCTGTTCGTGCTGAAGCGCCTCCTTGCCTGCCAATATCTTTTCAAGTGCGGCAATGCGCTCCTCATTCTCCTTGCATTCAGCTGTCAGCTTTTCAATGGCATCTGCAGCCGTCTTTTTTTCTTCTTCGAGATGATCTGCGTGCGCGCGCAGCTTCTCTGCCGATGCGCGGCAGTCTCGAAGTTTTTGTGCGCGCTCCGCATAGTTCGAGAGCAGCTGAATGCACTCCGTTTTTTTCGTGCGCTCCGGCTCGGCTTCCTCTGCTGCTGTCAGCGCCTCCTTTGCCGTGTGGAGCGCCGTCTGTGCCGCAGTCAGACGCAGGGCGGCTTCCTTCAGCTCCCCCGCTCTCGTCTTCTCCTGCTCCGCTGCCTGTACGGCTGCGTGCTCCTTGTAGATGACGGGCTGGGCACGCTGCGCGCGTTCCAGACGCATGCGAAAATCCGCGACCGATTTTTCCTGTGCCTGCTTTTCCCCAAAGCGTTTCTGCGCCTCGGCAAGCTCCTGTAGTTTTTGCTGCGCCGCCGCCCCAGCCTCACGCGCGTGGCGTGCCGCGCGCTGCTTCTCCTCCAGTACCTTGATCTCTGCGGCATGGCTGTCAATCACCGCATTCAGTTCTGCGACGTGCGCACGCAGGTCATCGAGGCTGTTCAGATTTTCCCCGTGCAGCATATGGTCGATGCGCGCACGCTCCTCGTCTGCAGCGCGCTCGAGCTGCAGAGACTCCTGCAGCAGAGCCTCCTCGATGCGTTGATAGCGCTCCGTGCGAAAGATGCGCTGCATGATGGCGCTGCGATCCTTGACCTCGGCGAGCAGGAATCGCTGAAACTGCCCCTGCGGGAGGAGGACGACCTGACGAAATTGATCGGCATCAAAGCCAATCAGCTCTCCGATACGATTCGATACCTCTGTCACATTCGACGCGAGCAGGACTTCCTCTCCATCCTCCCCCTCGTCAGGGAGGCGGTAGAGCTGACCCGTCGGTGGACGGCGCGTCATCTTCCCGCGTGACATGCGCTCATATGTCGGTGAGCGCAGGACGCGATAGCGGCGGCGTCCGAGCGCAAAGACGTACTCCACCTCTGTCGTCCGCTCCGGCGGTGCAGTGGCAGAGCGCAGCGTTGTTCCCTCTCGGACATTGCCGCTGGATTCGCCGTATAGTGCAAATACAATAGCGTCGAGAATCGTGGTCTTTCCTGCTCCCGTTGCCCCATGAATGAGTACAAACGGAGCGTCTGCAAGCGCCGTCTCAAAATCCAGCACCTGCTCCTCTACATAGGAGCCGAATGCCTGCAAGCGTAGTTTCAGCGGTCTCATTCTGCACGCGCCCCCTGTTCCAGCGAATCAATCACACGAACGAGCTCCCTGCGCTCCATGTCCGTCAGCTCATCTGAGGTCACCTCGGCAAAGAAGTCGGAAAAGAGGTGGAGATCGGACTTGCCGCGTTCATAGCTGCGCTCCGTGGAGGAAAGGCGATTGACGTTGATGTTCGGGCGCGTGATGGTGAAGAGATTCGGATAGATCCTGCGTAGCTTCTCATGCGCGGCAAGTACCGCATCCGTGTCGAGGAGTTCCACGCAGATATAGTCGTCATGCGGGAGCGGGTCGAAGTCCTCGCGCATGAGTTCATCCATCAGCCCGCTGACAATGCGTACATCGTGACGCGGCGTCAGTGGATAGAAGGTATGGGATGCCATCCCCTCGGCATCCAACTCGACGAGTTCCACACCTTTTTTTTGACAGGCTTCATCGAAGGAGTATTTCAGCAGAGAGCCGGAATATCGGATGTTCTCCGCTCCTGCCCGCTGAGGAGCATGCAGATGCCCAAGCGCCGTATAGGAATATGCTGTAAAATTCTCCGCACTGACCTGATCGCTCCCACCGACGGAGAGTGCATGCTCGGATTCCGATACCTGTCCGCCGATGACAAAGGCGTGCGCCACAGCCACACTGCGCGCCGAGGGCGGAATCTGCGCGCGTGCCGCCGCGATCTGCACTGCGAGCGCCGTGTCGAACGAAAGTGCCTCCTCCACGGAGAATGCCGCGCGCACATGGGGCGGATCTCCATAGGGAATGAGAGAGAAATACACGGGACCGAATTCATCCGAGAAGACAACAGGCGCCTCATCGGCACGCACAGTCCCCGCCGGATAGATTCCGGACGCACGAAGAAGCTGTGCGCCAAAATGAAGGCGCACAGCGCTGTCGTGATTCCCTGCGATGAAGAGCACCTTGATCCCCTGCTCTGCCAGCCGCGTCAATATTTCGTTGAAGAGTTCCACTGCCTCGGGCGGCGGGATGGCACGGTCATAGACATCCCCTGCAATGACGAGCGCATCAGGACGCACATCTCTGCACAGCGCGAGCAGTTCCTCCAGCACATATGCCTGATCCTCCGTCATATGCCGCTGCCCGAAGAGTTTTCCCAAATGCCAGTCTGCCGTATGGATAAACCGCATTTCATTTCCTCATCTCGTATATGAATATATTTCTTTAATTAGACTTCCCGCATCGGGTGCGCCGCAGATTTCAATGCAAGCAAATCTCTGAGGTCTGCCTCGTCCAAAATCGGAATCCCCAGTCCCTCTGCCTTTTGCAGTTTGCTTCCTGCGGCTTCTCCCGCGACCAGATAATCGGTCTTTTTCGATACCGATCCCTTAACGACGCCGCCATGCGCGGTAATCAGTGCCGCGCATTCCTCGCGCGAGAGCGTCGGCAGCGTTCCCGTAATGACAAAACTCTTTCCCGCAAGCGTCGTTCCTGCGCGGACAATGGGGGCACTCTCAAAGTTCACGCCCGCAGCGCGGAATTTGTCGAGCAGTGCTTGCCCCGATTCCGATGCAAAGAACTCCGTGAGCTTCTGTACGCTGATCTCTCCCATATCGGGAACGGCGCGAATCTGCTCGGGATCTCTGAGCGCCGCCTCCTGCAATGCGTCGATGGAGGGGAATGCCTGCATGAGGGAGATTGCCGCCGCGCGCCCGATGCCGGAGATCCCGAGTCCCGTGAGCAGACGATCGGGCGTATTCGCCTTGCTTGCTTCAATCGCGGCAAGGCGATTTTCCACGCTCTTTTCACGCCCGATGATACCGGATGCTATCAGTTCATCGCGATGCATATGCAGTGCATATATATCCGCAATGTCATGCAAATAGCCCTTATGTGTCAGTGCTATGACGGCAGACCCCCCAAAGCCCTTGATGTCCATTGCATTTCGGCTGACGAAGTTCAGAATGTGATTCTCCACCTGTGCAGGACAGGCGGGGTTCTGACATTTGATGTCCGCCGTATCGGACTCGCGGACGGCATGGGAATGACAGACGGGACAGCGGTCGCCGATCAGATACGGCTTCGCTGTCTGCGGTCGTTTCTCTTTGATGACCGCCTTGACGCGCGGGATGATCTCGCCCGACTTGTAGACGAGGATCGTGTCGCCGAGCCGTATGTCCAGACTGTCGATATAGTCCTGATTGTGCAGGGTTGCACGCTCGACGCGCGTGCCGCAGAGCTGCACGGGGTCGAACACCGCTGTCGGTGTGATGCGCCCTGTGCGTCCCACGGACAGCTCGATGGTGTGCAGAACAGTCTCCTTTTCCTCAGGCGGATACTTGTAGGCAATCGCCCAGCGTGGCGCCTTTGCCGTCGCTCCCAGCTCCGCGCGCTGTGCAAAATCGTTGACCTTGACGACGGCGCCGTCGATGTCATAGGGCAGGTCTCCACGCCGCGCACCGATCTCCGTGATTGCGTTCCAGACCTCGTCCGCCGTATGACAGACACGATAATTGGAAATAATCTTGATCCCCTGCGCACGCATGAAGTCGTATGCCTCTGTATGCGTGGAGAACGTATGCCCCTCTACACGCTGCAAATTGAATACGAACATCGAGAGTCTGCGCTCGCGCGTCACGCGAGCGTCCAGCTGACGCAACGTCCCCGCCGCGCAGTTGCGCGGGTTGGCAAACGGCTTCAGTCTGAGAAGTTCCTGCCGTTCGTTGACCTCGGCAAATGCCGCGCGCTCCATATAGACCTCGCCGCGCACTTCAAAATACGGAACAGGTTCATGCAGCTGTTCGACAACATCGCTGATTGCACGCGCATTCAGCGTGACATCCTCGCCCTGTACCGTTCCGTCGCCGCGCGTGATGGCACGCGCAAGCGCACCGTTTTCATAGCGGAGTGCGAGGGAGAGTCCGTCAATCTTTTCCTCGACAACGAATTCCGCTGTAGGGAAATGCGACAGAATGCCAGCGACAAAGGAGCGTATTTCCTCTTCACTAAATACATCCTGCAGAGAAAGCATGGGGACATCATGGCGAACGAGTACGCCGACCTCGCGCTGCGCCGTACCGCCCACCTTCTGGGTCGGCGAATTCTTCGTGATGAGTTCCGGATACTCCGCCTCGATTGCTTTCAGACGCTGCATGAGCATATCGAAGTCATAGTCGGAAATATCCGATGCATTCGCGTCATAATACTGCTTAGAATATTTTCGGATCTTCTTCCGCAGCTCCGCGAGCTCGCTCTTGATATCCACAATGTCGCTCATATCTTCCTCACAGCTTCAAAATCGGTGCATACTTCTGTATAAATTTCTTGACCCCTTCGCCCGGGAACGCAATCGTCAGCTCTGCGTCCTCGCCCGCGCCGCTGATTGCAACGACGCGACCGTCTCCCCATTTGCTGTGGCGCACGGCATCCCCAGCCGTGAACTTCGCCTCCGTGTCGGGACGGATGACGCTCCCGTCCTCTGCCGTATGCTGCGGCGGAGGAGGAAGATAGGAGCGCCGTCCGCCGCCGGAGCCGCGTCCCCAGACATCGGAGCGTCCGTGTGCCCCCCCCACGTCGGCAAAGGAATCTGCCGTCTTGCGTTCGATGAGTTCCTCCGGAATCTCCGCGAGGAAGCGTGAGGGACGCGAGATCTCCGTCCGCCCGTAGATTGTGCGCTGATGCGCATATGTGAGATAGAGGCGGCGTTCGGCACGCGTGATGCCGACGTAACAGGTACGCCGCTCCTCCTCGATCTCTGTATCGTCGAGCAGGGTGCGTGAATGCGGAAAGAGCCCCTCCTCCATGCCCGCCATGAAGACGGTCGGGAATTCCAGCCCCTTGGCCGCATGGAAGGTCATGAGGGTCACGCTGCCCTCCGACTGCTCCGTCTCATCCACATCGGAAATGAGCGAGATCTGCGCGAGGAAGTCCTCCAGCCCGTTCTCGCCCTCTGCCGCGCCGTCCTCGAAGTTCTTTGCCACGCTGATAAACTCGCGCAGATTCTCAAGGCGGTCGCGATTGTCCTCCTTCGGATCGTCCTCAAGTGCGGCGGCATAGCCTGACTCCTCGATGATGTCCTCGACGATCTCGTGCAGCGGACGCGTGCCGAGCTGTCCCATATAGGTAAAGACGAGGGCGGAGAAATCCTCGAGCTCGAATTTCACCTTTGCGGAGAGCTTTGGAATCGTGCTGAGGAGCTGCTCGTCCGTGATGAGTTCAAAGAGGGAGATGCGGTACTCTGCCGCCTTATCCATCATGCGCCCGAGCGTTGTCTGACCGAGTCCGCGCTTCGGCACGTTGATGATGCGCAGGAGGCTCAGCGTGTCGCGTGGATTGTAGATCACGCGCAGATAGGCGATGATGTCCTTGATTTCACGGCGGTCATAGAAGCGTACAGAGCCGACCATGGAGTACGGAATCCCCGTTGCGTAGAACGCCTCCTCGATGTTACGGGACTGGGCATTTGTGCGATAGAGAACGGCTATATCACCATACTTCGCGTTGAACATCGTGTGCAGCCGCTCCACCTCACGCACGATGAACGCAGCCTCGTTCTTCTCCGTGCCGCCCTCGTAGACCGTGATCGGATCGCCCGTCGGATTGTCCGTCCAGAGTTCCTTTTTCTTGCGCGTCAAATTGTTCTCAATCACGGCATTCGCCGCTGCAAGGATATTCTTGGTCGAGCGGTAGTTCTGTTCGAGCAGGATCACTGTCGCCTCGGGATAGTCGCGCTCGAAGTTGAGGATGTTCCGCATATCCGCGCCACGCCATCCGTAGATCGACTGATCCGCATCGCCCACAACGCAGATATTGCGGTGTCCCTCGGCAAGCAGCTTCGTAATCGCGTATTGCGCACCGTTCGTGTCCTGATACTCGTCCACGAGGATGTAGTGAAATTTCTTCTGATATTTCTCACGTACCTCGGCATTATTCGTGAGGAGCTCCACCGTCAGCATGAGCAGATCGTCGAAATCCAACGCATTGTTTGCGCGCAGCTTTGACTGGTAGAGTTCGTAGATCTTTGCCACCTGCTCTGCAAAGAAATCCGTTGCCTGTGCCGTGAATGCCTTGACATCGAGCAGGCGGTTCTTTGCATCCGAGATATGCGACTGGACGGCGCCCGGTGCCGTGTGTTTCTCGTCGATATTCAGTTCCTTCAGACACTCGCGGATCAGGGCCTTAGAATCCGAGGAATCATAGATGACGAAGTTCTTCGCATAGGTGCCGAGCTGCTCGATCTCCATGCGTAGGAAACGGGCACAGAAGGAGTGAAACGTGCTCAGCCAGACATCGTGCGCAGCATCCCCGATCAGTGTGTCCACACGGTCGCGCATTTCACGCGCCGCCTTGTTCGTGAAGGTGATGGCAAGAATACGGTACGGTGGAACTCCCTGTTCCAAGAGGTTTGCAATGCGGAAGGTCAATACACGCGTCTTGCCGGAGCCGGCGCCCGCCACGATGAGGAGGGGGCCCTCAAGACAGGCAACGGCCTTTTGTTGTGGCTCGTTCAGCCCCTGAAATAGATCCATGAAAACTCCTTTTCCTGCAATAATTTTCCTGCAATAAGAAAGGCGGGGCCGCCACATTTGGCCAACTCCGCCCCTGCCGTCATAGGATATAATGTTATGTCTTGATTCGCTTGACCGCCTCTGAGAGCGGCGGGATGATCTGCTTCTTGCGCGACATGACCCCGGGCAGATAGAGATGCGTTCCACTCGTATCCTTGCGGAATGCCTCGCCGATCAGCGTGCGCGGCGAGCCCGTGAAGAGCAGATAGGTCGCCTCCTCGAGAATGTCCGTAATCATGACGAGGCTCAGGTCGAACCCTTCGGAGTCGCAGATGCTCTTCATCGCGGCGAGGAGTTCGTCCTCCTTTGCCATGATTTCCTTCGTATCCATGACAGAGGTCTGGCTGACGATGACGCGATATGCACCAATGGTGAACTCCTTCAGATCGTTGCGTACAATCTCCATTGGAGACATATTGCCGATGCTAGAGCCTGCCTTGAGCATTTCCAGTCCGTAGACATTCAGATCGACATTTGCAATGTCCGCGAGGCGTTCTGCCGCCTTCTTATCCTTCGGCGTGCAGGTCGGGGACTTGAAGAGCACGGTATCCGAGATGATCGCCGAGAGCAGGAGTCCTGCGATCGACGGCGGGATGTCGATGTCGTTTTGCCAATGCATATTCGAGACGATCGTCGCCGTGCAGCCGACCGGCTCCGCGTGCGTGTAGATCGGCTCGCTCGTGCTGATGCCGCCGAATCGATGATGATCGATGATCTCGATGATCTTTGCTTCCTCGATGCCCTCGACCGCCTGATTGCGCTCGTTGTGATCCACGAGGATGACCTGCGCCGGCTCCGAGACGACGAGGCGGTCGCGGCTGACGAGGCCTACGATGCGCCCGTTTTCGAGGACGGGATAATTGCGGAAATTCGTCTCCTCCATCGTTCCCTTGATGTCCGAGAGGAGATCGAGCGGCTTGAAGCAGACGGGATTGTCGTGCATGATGCGCCGAATCGGGACGCACTGATTGATGAGACGTGCCACCGTATAGGTGTCATAGGGGGTTGAGAGCACAAAGATCCCGCGCGCCTCCGCCTCCTCGAGCGCCTCTGCGGGCACGCGTCCGTCGCCCGTCACAATCAGGCAGGCGATGCCCTGCTGAATGCAGGCGAGAATCGTCTCTGTCCGTCGGTCACCGACGAGGACAATATCGTTTTCCTTGATGAGTTTGTAGATCGTCTCCACGCTGCCGGCGGCAATGCGGATCTGTCCCTTGATCGTCTCGCCCTCTTCCCCGGCGACGAGCACGTTGCTGTCCGTCGCGCGGATGATGTCGCGATAGCGCACACGCATATCCGAGAGATTCGTCATGCCGAGCTCCTGGAAATAGCGCTTTGCAAGATCACTGACGGAGACAATGCCGACGAGGATGCCCTTGCTGTCGGTCACGGGGATCGAACGCAGGTCGTTCTCGCGCAACACCTCGCCCAGATTGCGCAGAGTGTCGTGCTGACGGACGACAATCTTGCAGTCCATCGCGATGTCCTTGACACGCGGATAGAGATCGGGAATGAGCAGGGGCTGCTCGACATGGAAATACTCGAGTGCGAACTTTGTCTCCTTATTCACCTTACCTGCACGTGCCGCAACGGCATTGACGCCCATCGCCTGTTTCAGATGCGCGTATCCGACCGCTGAGCAAATGGAGTCCGTATCCGGATTGCGGTGTCCGATGACATAGATCGGCTTTGCAACATTCAAGATGATACCTCCCTATCGCGGCTTCCACATGCCGCATACTGTGATACCCATTATAACATAATCAGGGATGTGATTCAATTTTTGCAAAAATAAAAAAGATGTGGGCGCTCGCAGGAATACGCTCACATCTAAATATTTCGTATGGAATGCTATACTTCAAATGCGTTTCGAATCTCGTGCACCATCCATGTGCCGCCGACAGCGTAGACCTCAAGCACATCAAAGCGGCAGTGCGCATTCTCCATATGGCGCTCGCGCAGATACAAATATGCCGTCTGTACGATTTTTTGACGCTTACGGTAGTGAACTGACTCTGCAGGCGTTCCGCAACGCATACTGCGGCGCGTCTTCACTTCGACAAAGACAAGCGTTCCATGATCGTCTGCGATGATGTCGATCTCGCCGATTTTGCACCGATAGTTGCGCGCGAGAATGCGGCAGCCCTGTCGCTGCAGATACTCTGCAGCACAGGATTCGCCCTGATCGCCGAGCGTCTTGTTGCTCATGACGTGGGTCTCCGATCACCCATGTGGCGGTCAAT
This sequence comes from Selenomonas sp. oral taxon 126, assembly GCF_001683335.1. GTDB lineage: Bacteria > Bacillota > Negativicutes > Selenomonadales > Selenomonadaceae > Centipeda. Next base: position 2,371,567 of record NZ_CP016201.1, on the reverse strand, counting down.
GCGGTAGACGTGTGCGAGCACCTCCGCAATCGTACGGTAGAGTTCGGGCGGGATTTCGCGGTCGATCTCGAGCGCCATCAGCATATTGACGAGGGATTTGTTCTGATAGACGGGAATGCCATTCTTGCGCGCCTCTGCCAAAATGCGGTCAGCAACAAGTGAACGCCCCTTCGCCGTGACGCGCGGTGCCTTGTCGTTTAGGACATCGTATTTGATCGCAACGGCGCGTGCCTCCTGCTCGACCATTCCATCCTCGACAGGTGAAGTGTCCTTATCCCATTGTTCCGTCATCTCTCACCCATCCTTGTGCCCTAGTCATACTTCTGTATTATACGTTTTCTGTACGTTTCACGTCAAGAAAGAACGGATATTTTCAGCGTCATCAGTTTGTGAAGAAGCGACGCTCGCCGATTGCTCCGATCTGGATACCCTCGATGATGAGTGAGGTTCCGTCTGCCGATTCCCGTATCTCGTCAAGAGCATGACGGAACTCCCACGCTGCGTCAGCATCGGAGAAGTAGAGTCGCATATCGACGTGATTTTCTTCGTAGATACGGTTGATGAGCTCTACCGTTCCAATGTTGTCCGTGAGTACACAGATGCGCAGCCACGTTTCCTTTTTGATGAGATCCGTCTCCTCGTCCTTTTTCGCCTCATCGTAAACATGGATGTAGGCGGGATATTCGGACGCTCCCATAAAGAGCGGCATGACGAAGTTCATCGAGCGCTGCCCCGGCTGCGGCGCGGCATTCTCGCCCTCAAGCGCGTTGCGCATTGTGAGCGCAAGAGCAGCGACATCCCTGCCCGCACGCTTGTATTGCTCCGCCGTCATCCTGCGCGTCTTTACGATATCCGCCATCTGCATGAATGCCCAGAGACGTGGGAGATCAGGCAGCTGCTGTTCAAACGCCGCCTGACGCACGGTGCCGGGGATATTTGCCTGCGTCAGCTGGATGAGCTGCTGCAGCTGCTTCGCATCGCCCTCGCTCATCGTCTGACTGCGGCCGCTCACAAAGTTCTGTAACAGCAGTGTCTCCCGCTGACTGAGGTTCTCGTTTTGCAGGAGCGTCTGTGCGAGATTGCGCAAGACGTTCATCGTCTGCGGTGTGTTCTCCATCGTCTGTGTGAAGAAGCGCGGAATCGCACTCTGCATCTCGGGGGACTTCATCTGCGTAGCGGCTTGTGCCGGAGCTTTTGCTGCATTGGCAAGTTCCGCCTCAGTGCCCGTCTGTGGACGTGCGGACTGCGCCGCCCCCTCTCCCTGCGGAGCAGACTTTGCAGACTGTGTCTGCGCTTCCGTGTTGGTTGATGCTCGTGTGCCCGCATCTGCGGAAGGTTTGTTTTCAGGAGTAGCAACAGGGTCGCCCTGACGTGGCATCGCATTTGTCGGCTCTTTTCCGACCTGTGCTGGCGTATTTGCATTGCCCGTCTGCGGTGCTGTATTCTGTCCTCGCTCGGCGGGCATCCCCGTTTTGGGCGACTCGCTCATCGTACTTTTCTGCGCACTCCCGGAAGGCTCGTTCATCATCGCTTTCTGTGCGCTGCCCGCCTCATTGGAGGAAGTCTGTGCATTCTGCGCAGGAGACGAATTCGACGGCGCAGGGGATTCGCCCGCGCCCTTTGCGACATTTTGCTGCGCCATATCTGCCGCCTTTCCGACGGTCTCCTGCGGCATATTCGCCGCCTGTCGGGCAGCAGCAGACGTATTGTCCTTTGCCATCGTCTCGGGTGTCGTACTCGTCTGCGTGCGCGCTATCTGCTGCTCGGGCAGTCCGTCCTCTGATAGTGGTGCATTTGTATTTTGCGCAGACGAAGCAGTCCTCGTCTCCTGCCCGCCTGCCGACGGCGCAGGAGTATTTTGTGCGCCGTCGCCCTGCATATTCGCATTCGTCGGCTGCGGGGCTGTGGCTGACGGATCGCGCGGCATGAGCAGCTGAACGAGCTGATTCAAAAAGGAAAGCGAGGTCGAACCTGCTCCGCCAGATGTCGCGACAGAGCCCTGCGCGTTCAGTTGGGTCAAAAATGCCTGCAATTCTTTTGGAAGAAGCTCTGCATTTCCTGTGTCGAGGAGCTGGAACGCCGCCTTTGTCAGCATGATCGGCTCGAATGTTCCGCCGGATTCTTTAGCAAGCGCGGATTTCAGCCCCGTCAGAAGCGCCGCGAGATCGTCTCCGACACGCGGGATGCTCCCCTCTGCCTCAGCCATCGTCCCGAGCTGGTTGAGCATACGCGCAAGTGTCGTCAGCTGATCGGTCGAGAAGCGCTGACTCGCGGCGGTGCTGCCGAGTCCCTGTCCGAGCGTCGTCTCAATGGAAAAGGACTGCCGTATCATATTCTGGATGACTTCTTTGAGTTCGGTGGGCATTTGCTGCACATTCGTCTGCTGGCGTCCGCTGATCTTCGAGAGGACATCCGCCATATGGTCGATGGCAGTCTCTATCGAGACATTCGTCCGCTGACTGAACGCGGCAGACGAATCCCCCTGATCGCTGCGGCTCTGCACCCCCTCGGGGCTGCGCCCGGGCGTAATGCGTGGGGTGGAGGTGATTGCGGCAGATGCTGTTGTTGTATTTGCTTCCATCGACACGGTATTCACAGCCTTTTCTATTCGTTCAAGATAGAGCGGATCGGCTCAAAGGATTTGCGATGCAAAGGGCATACGCCGTATGTTCGGATGGCGTCAATATGCTCGCACGTTCCATAGCCCTTATGTTTTGCAAAGCCATAGTGCGGATATGTGTTGTCGTATTCCTCCATCAGGCGGTCACGCGTCACCTTCGCCAGGATGGATGCCGCTGCTATCGACGCAGACTTCGCGTCGCCCTTGATGATGGCGGTCGAGGGGACAGATAGCTTTGGAAGTTCCACTGCATCGATCAGCACCTCCTCGGGTGCGGGAGAGAGCGCCGCAATCGCCTCGTACATCCCCATCCGCGTTGCCTGCAATATATTCATGTGGTCAATCGTCTCTGCATCAATCAGAATGACATGATAGGAAATCGCAGCGCTGACAATCTGGTCGTACAGCGCCTCACGCACAGCAGCAGAGAGCTTCTTTGAGTCGTTGAGGCGCGGCAGATGGAATTCCTGCGGCAAAATAACCGCAGCGACCGCGACAGGACCCGCGAGAGGTCCGCGCCCCGCCTCATCCACACCCGCGACAATCGTGTGCCCCGCCTTTGCGGCAGCGCGCTCATATGCGTACATCGCATGCAAGCGCTCACGCTCCTTCTGTGCCCTTTCGTAGCGGCGCAGAATCGTCTGAACCAATTTTCTGGAATCCGTCCGACAGCGCTCAATGAACTCTGCTGTTGCTGCCCCTTGGAGAAATACGGTCTCTATTTCTTTTATCGTCATTTTCTCCATTTCCTTTACCGTGCCGCGCCATCGTCCGAGAAAGCCGGTACGGCATCCAACGTGACCCGCCCGAGGCGTCCGCTGCGAAAATCCGTCAGCACGATCTGTTCCGCCTTTTCGTAGTCGATCTTTCCGCCCGCCCGCAGGCAGCCGCGTCTGCGTCCGATCTCCTCAAGCAGCTCTGTGCCGGACGGCAGGTCTCCTTCCAGTCGATAACGTGCCACCAAATCGGCGGGGTATTCTTCCCGCAGCGTATTGAGCAGCAGGAGGACAACGCTTGCCACATCGTAGACATTGTCGTTGATTGCTCCCGTAAATGCAAGGTGAAGCGCCGCCTGCCGGTCCTCGAATTTCGGCCAGAGAATTCCTGGCATATCGAGCAGTTCCAACTGCGCCCCAAGACGAATCCACTGCTTTGCACGCGTTACGCCGGGGCGGTTCTCCACCTTCGTCTTCGTCCCGCCCGACAGGCGATTGATGAGGGATGACTTACCCACATTCGGAATGCCGAGAATCATGCAGCGTGCTGCCCGCGCCTTCGCCCCATGTTGAACGAGCTTGTCCGTTTTCGGTTTCGCACATTTTGCGATCGCCTGTACGAGTTCCTTGATGCCACGTCCCTTCACTGCATCCACAGGCACAGCAACAAGCTCTTGCTCCGCAAAATACTTTACCCATGCACGTGTCGCCGCCTCATCCGCAAGATCTGCCTTGTTGAGCACAATAACGCGCGGTTTATCACCGACAATTTCGCGCAGCACGGGATTTGCCGAGCTCAGCGGAATCCGTGCGTCCAGCAGCTCAACGACTACATCGACCAGCTTCAGATTCTCCTTGACCAGCCGCTCTGCTTTTCGCATATGCCCCGGGTACCACTGGAGGCTTGGGATGTCGATTACGTTGTCATTATCAATCATTATGCGTATTCCTCTCAGACGTTGATTTTACTGGAGTTTATCATCATACGGATGTGTATAGAGCGAGAAATTCATAATCCGTCATTATCAATACTATATCATATTTTAGGATAAAAACCCATAAACGGGAGACTAAGGAAAATATGTCGGCGAATGTCTCCGCCATGCCCTTGATTTGCAACGGTATCGGCGACTCCGTGACGTAGTGTGTCCAGTCGGGGCGCTTCTGCGTTACCGTACCACACGTTATCTTTGCGTACAGGGTAGAGCGAGCGATTCTAATCTCTTTGGTCTGTTTGCGCTGAAAGGCGTATAAGTGTTTGAATGTACGGCGTTTTGTGGTAGAATATACTTGGGATATATAAGGCCTTCTGCCAGTGTTTTGGCAAAGATATTTTACCAGATTAATTCTATACGTTCTAACCTTTTTGTGTCTGATTTTATTTTACAATGAAACCAATTAGTTAATTTCTTTTACTGTGCAACTTATTCTTGCAATCTACTGGCATTGATTGTAGAATTATGTGTCAAATCGTAATATGTGGTGGAGAGGAAATCATCCTTGACTTTAACAAATCCAAAACTTCGAGATAATATATATGGGAAGGCAGACTGGTATCCATATTATGCAGGGTATGCTCAAGGGTTCGTTTCTGATGTACTAGATTTATTAAAGATAGAGCCAGGTCAAACGATTCTGGATCCGTGGAATGGAAGCGGCACCACTACTCAAGTTGCCATGCATAAAGGAATTCAGGCTTATGGTTATGATATTAATCCGGTAATGGTGACAGTTGCAAATGCGAAGGCACTGTCAAATATTACTTATGATGCTCTGATTGATTTGGCCAACCACATTTTAGAGGAATCTTCTCCATCCAAAATGCGTATAAAAACCGTTGGAGATCCTTTAAATTACTGGTTTCAGGATGACTCGATCTACTATATTCGAAAACTCGATTTTTATCTAGTAAAGCACACGACTCGTCCGCCTTACAGTGTCAACGGTTCAACACTTCGAGACTTTTTTCATGTGATTTTATTTCGAACCGTAAAAAGCCTTTTGCCTTCATTTCGCTCTACTAATCCAACCTGGATCAAGAAGGCAACGTCCCCCGAAGAACGCATTCACATCACACGAAAAAAATTTTACAAGATTTTCCTTCAAGAAACTATGTTGATGGCTGCATATTTTAAAAATCAAGATCAATTTCAGCAGGTTGCTCCGATTATTGCTTTTGGCGATTCTAGAAAGCTAAACCTAGCCACTGCATCTGTAGATCATGTAATCACATCGCCGCCTTACTGTACACGAATAGATTATGTTATTGCTACACTGCCGGAATTAGCATTGTTAAAGCTTGATCATATAGACTTTAATGACCTGCGCAGCAAGATGCTAGGGACAAATAAGATACAAAAAACAAAGGATGTTGGATACTCCCCTGCATGGGGGGGAGTTTGCAAAGACTTTCTAAAGAGTGTCGCAGCTCATGGTTCAAAGGCTTCCAAGGAGTACTATTTAAAGGTATTTTTACAGTACTTCCATTCATTCTATAATTCCATGATTGAGCTACATAGAGTGCTAAAGCAAAATGGCACGTGTACACTTGTAGTTCAGTCATCATATTACAAAGATGTCTATTTGGATCTTCCAAGCATCATAGAAGAAATGTCTCGTCTATTTTACTGGAAGTTAGAGGAGCGTCGTGATTTCAACAGCAAGGCAACACTGTCCAATTTAAATAAAGGATCTAGGTCATACAGAGAGCCCTCAGCAGTTCAAGAAACAGTTCTCTTTTTTAAGAAAAAAGGATGATCAATCATGTCAAAAGCTATAGATTTAATCAGCGAAATCGAGGATAAAATCAAAACGGTACGAACGCGAAGTTTAGATTTATCCTTTAATGAACTGCTTGATATGTACAAAGATGACGAATTAATTATTGATCCTGAATATCAGCGACTTTTTCGATGGAGCGAAGTTCAGCAATCTCGATTTATTGAATCGTTGTTGCTGGAAATGCCGATCCCTCCTATTTTTGTTGTTGAACAGGAGGAGGGAAAGTATGAGCTGATTGACGGTCTTCAGCGTGTATCTTCTTACATACACTTTCGCGGCGAGCATCCTGACTATCAAGGAGAGGAGGAAGATAGTGAAAAGCCACGTTTCCTAAAGCTCGATGGTTGTGATATATGTGAAAGTCTGAATGGCCTGATTTACAAAACTTTACCAACTACTTTGCAAATACGATTAAAGCGCAATTTCATACGTGTTGAAGTCCTGCGAAAAGAGAGCGATACTCGCCTTCGATACCATATGTTTAAACGCTTGAATACAGGTGGCTCGAAATTAAGTGATCAAGAAGTTCGAAATTGCACGATTCGTTTGTTGTCCCTAGATTTCAACAATTTCTTAATAGCGTGTAGCCAGTATCCCCCATTCAAGAAATGTATTTCTAGGGTGAGTAAAGAAAAAATTGAGCAAAAATATGATCAAGAACTCGTACTGCGTTTCTTTTCAATAAAAAATTTACAGGAAAAATATGTTCATGATGTAGGCTCCTATTTAACGGAATGTATGGAATATTTTTCAAGCGGCTCTGATAATTTTAATTACCAGAAAGAACAAGATGTTTTTCAAAGCACTTTTGATATTTTAAATAAAACATTGGGAGAAGAAGCGTTTTCTCCTGCAAACCCATCAAGAAAAGGATTGTCTTCTAGATTTGCTATCTATCATTACGAAGCAATATCGCTATGTATAGCCTTCCATTTGGATAAATTAAAGAATCTCTCTGAAGATGGATTTTCCCGCTTAACCCATGTTTTAATAGCTATAAAGAAAGACGAGGAGTTCATAAATATGACAACCGGTGGCGGGAAAAACTATGCAGATCCGTTAAAACGGAGAATTGCCTTTGTTGAGGAAAGGATTCGTGGTTTTTGCGATGGACTATGATGAAATATCTGCAGAGCTCGAGAGAGAGCGTACATGGAGATTTGAGGACTTAAATTTCTTACATAATCTTGAGACCAGCATAGAGGATGAAGAACTGCGTAGAAAATATCGAAAAACCCTGATTGTTATGCTGTATTCTCATTTTGAAGGATTTTGTAAATTTGCATTTGACTATTACATAACGGCTATTAATAATCAAAGGTGTATCAGGTCTAGCTTAAGACCACCACTTATTACAGCTAGTATGAATAAAGAGTTTACGGCATATGATGATCTTGATAGAAAATGCAAGATTTTTAGAAAAAGTTTACCTGATGATTCAAAGCTCCATCGCTTTTCAAGGCGTCATGATTTTGTGTGTGCCTTTGATGATTTTTTGAAAGTAATTGCAGAAATTCCAGAAAATGTCGTAGATACCGAATCAAATTTAAATCCTATTGTCCTGAAAAAAATTCTCTTTCGTTTAGGTTTCGATATTTCTATTGCTGATACCTACAAAGGTCAGATCAATCGATTGCTCAAATACCGTAATGATATAGCTCACGGTAAAGCTTATGATGGTATAGAGGAAACGGTTTACTCGGATATCAAAAAGAGTACGATTTCGGTGATCGAAGGAATAAAAGAGCTAATAGTTCATTCCATTAGAGACAAAAATTATTTAGCTGTTCCCCATCAAAATCAAGCCATGTAAATGTATCTGTCCCTAGGTGATAGAAAGGAGCCTTGCGATGACATACTCGCCCGAATATCTCAGTGATCTCATGGTGCGGATGGCGCATCACTCCACGGCGATCGAGGGGAATAAGCTGACGCAGGGCGAAACAAAGAGCGTTCTCGTTGACGGCTATGTACCGCGTGCGATGGATATGCGTGAGCTGAACGAGGTGCTGAACTACAAGGCGTTCATGACGTTTCTGGTGGAACAAACAGCCTCCGGCACACCGTTCTCGTTATCACTAATTCGCGAAATTCACGCGATCCTCTGCAGGGATGCAATCGAAAGCGTCCCGGGGCAGTTCAAACAGCGTCCGAATATGATCATCGGGGCGGCCTTCACACCGACACCACCTTACCTCGTTTCGTCAGCGCTGACGGACTGGATCCTCGATCTCGTTGCACAGATGGATGCTTCTGTGTCCAATTCGGACAAGGTGCTCACCATCTGCCGGCAGCATATCGCGTTCGAGCACATCCACCCCTTCCCTGACGGCAACGGACGTGTTGGTCGTGCGCTCATGGTGTATAGTTGCTTCCTCGCTGGTTTGACTCCGATCGTGATTCCAGTGGATCGACGCAAGGAGTATATCAACTATCTCAATACGGAGGATTTGCATGGATTCACCGCCTTTGCTGAGAGGCTGCAGACGGAGGAACGAGAACGCATAGAAATGTTTGCAAAATAAAAAACCGCCTGGAGTACTGGACAGTCAAGTACAAATGAGAGACTTTATTATGTCAAAAATCGAATATCCAGCTCGATCATGTTCGCGTGAAACGTCGTGGTCGTACTATTTCGAGAAGGCAAAAGAGTTCGCCACGCTAAGCCATCTTCAGCCGCACCAGCGCATTGAGGACAGTGAGCTTGCGTTGATATTCCATCGGTATCCGTTCGGTACAACCTTTCACGCACTACTTTTCGCAGCTGTCGCTCCGAATAACACCGGGGCGTGTGCCAGATACACGGACTATGACACGACGCTCCGCTACATTGCGAATCTCCTAGAGATGCAGGACGTTCTAGTGCAGATCATCTCCGGCAAAGTGAAGAATGTGCTGTAAAATACATACCTCCCGTTCGTCTCCCCCGAAAATGGGGAAATAAACGGGAGGTATTTTAGTAAAATGGGAGACGAGAAAAAATCAACTCCCTTGAAAATCAATTATCTGTGAAATAATCCGAATCTATACGTTTAATGCGATAGGATTTTTGCGTTGAGACGCCTAATTCGTGTTCTATCATCAATTCAGTCAATTTTCTTCCGTCAACCAATATGATATGCTGTGCGTTTGCATAATCCTTTGCGCCCTGTGAAAATTTTGCTGTAGTTATAAACAGGCCCTTTTCAACCTTGGGAGGTCCCATCATCGCACCGGCAAATTTTTGAATTTCTGGCTTTCCAATGGTAGTGTCCGGATTCCATCTCTTTGCCTGTATATAGATCAGGTTGACCCCCAATTTGTCCTCATGTATGATGCCGTCGATCCCATCGTCTCCGCTTAGTTTCGTAACGAATCCATCCCCATAATTCATTGCTTTCATAAGGTCTACAACGAGAATCTCAAAAAACTTGGCGCTTTGCCCCATGATCTCTATGAGCAGATCATCCGCTAACTGTTCATTGATCGTTCCATACACACGATCCAGTACTTCCTGCGGTGTTTCTTCTGCGAGAACGGTATCTGTTACGTCGATTACTTTATCGGATGACTTCTTTCCGCAGAATTCTGCAAACTCAGGATATTTTTCCTCAAGAAGCGCATTTGTAATAGTCTCGCCACTGGACAGCAAGGCTTTTCCGCGATCTGTAATCATGATCTGAGCACGTTTTGGAGATACGACAACGCCCGCCTTTTGCAGATATGTTTTTGCCCAACCAATTCGATTGTCATAGACTGACTGTCTGCCGCTCGCCAGCCGTTCTAAAAGAGCATTCTCGGGCAAATGAAGATTCTCCGCAATTCGTTTCTTCACCTCCTTCATCGTATAGGTGTTTCCATCTTTAAGGACATGAAGGAGCGGTGCATAAAATTCGTCATATCTTGGCAGCATAGAAATATCTTCCTCTCATAATGTCCATTTAAACAGATTTTCGCATAAGAAGCGCTACATTTTCAACATGCGAAGTCTGCGGAAATAAATCTACGGGCTGGACTTCCTGCGTGATATAGCCGAGGTCTTTCAGAATAGCGAGGTCGCGCGCAAGTGTGGCAGGGTTGCAGGAGACATAGACGATGCGCTGCGGTTTCATATTGGCAAAGGTGCGGAGGACGATTTCGGTGCAGCCGGCACGCGGCGGATCGACGACAACGACATCGGGGCGGATGCCCTGCTTGTAGAGTGCCGGCATGACGGTGGTGGCGTCGCCCACGATGAACTCGGCATTTTTCACATGGTTGTCGCGTGCATTTTTCCGCGCGTCGAGGATGGCGGGCTGTACGATTTCGATGCCGTAGACCTTCCGCGCTTTTTGAGCAAGAAACAGCGTAATTGTTCCTGTGCCGCAATAGGCGTCGATGACAGTCTCTGTCCCATGCAGGTCGGCATAGGCGAGTGCCTGCTCGTAAAGGCGTTCTGCCTGTCTTGTATTGACCTGAAAGAAGGAGCGCGGGGAGATGTGGAAGTTCAGCCGTCCCAATGTGTCTAGGATGGTCGGTCTGCCCCACAGCAGCACGGTATCACGCCCCATGATAACGTTGTTGCGATAGGTTTGGATATTCTGATGGACGCTGACGAGGTTTGGCAGACGCTCGCGCATCATGCGGACGAACTCCTTTGCGCGTGGGAGCTGCTTCGTTGCGGTGACAATGACCGCCATGAGATCGTTGCTGCGGCCGACACGTCCGACAATGTGGCGCAGGATGCCCTTGTGGGTGTCCTCGTTGTAGACGGGGATATGCAGTTTTTCCGCAATCTCGCGCACGGCGTTTGCGAGTTCGTTGTTCGCCCCGTGTTGGATGTGGCAGTTCTCCGTGTTGATGATGCGATGGCTGCCCTGCGCGAAGCAACCGACGACGAGCCGGTTCTTATGCAGACCGATTGGAAACTGCATCTTGTTCCGATAGTTCCACGGTTTTTCTGCACGCAGTGTTTCGTTCACGGGAATCTGAGGGAGTTTGCCGATATGTGCCAATGCTTCCATGACCTGTGCGCGTTTTGCACATAGCTGTGCCTCATAGGAGAGGTGCTGCAGCTGGCAGCCGCCGCATTCGTCGTAGATTTCACAGAGCGGTGTCGTACGGTCAGGACTCTCTTGCAGGATCTTGTGGATCCGTCCGCGTGCATAGGTTTTTTTGACCTCCTCGATCACAGTGAGAACGCGTTCATTCGGCAATGCCTGCGGAACAAACACCGTGAAGTTTTCATATCGTCCGATACCTTCCCCGCTTGTGCCAAGGCGGTCGATTTGGATTTCACAGCTCTGCCCCTTACGGACGGGAATCATCTCTGCGGGTCGCTTCGTCTTCTCTTTTGCTTTCATCGCTCTGCAAATGTCACCTTTTCAAATAATTCCATCGGATGTGCCAAAAGCACATCCGCTCCATGCTCTGTGAGTTCCTGTGCAGGTCGAAATCCCCAGAGGACGCCGACAGCAAATGCCCCGGCATTGCATGCCGTATCCATATCCACGCTTGTGTCGCCAAAATACAGCGTCTTATCCCCCGTAACGCCCATATTATTCATGATATGAAGCACCTTGCTCGGGTCGGGTTTGCGTGGCAGACCGTCCTGATCGCCGATGATTTCGCAGAACATATCATGCGGAAACAACGCCTCCATGATTGCCTCTGCCGCAGACTGATGCTTATTGGTACAGACTGCCATCGGGATGCTGCGCCGACGCAGTTCAGCCAACATCTCCATAATGCCGTCGTACGGCTTCGTTTTATCAAGCAAATGCGCGGCATAGTGCGCCTTATATTCCGCCATAAAGTCACGCACGAATACTGCATCTGCTGCGCGATCTGTTGGAAGAATCCGCTCGATGAGCTTGCGCGATCCATTACCGACAAAGTAGCAGTATTCCTCCACGTCATGCACGGGAAATCCATGCCTACGGAGGACGGCATTCGCACTGTCCGCCAGATCGTCCAGTGAGTTGACCAATGTGCCGTCCAGATCAAATATGGCAGCTTCATAGTGCATGGAAATTCCCCCATTATGAAATCACTGATTCCTGAGAAAAAACAGCCTTTCCCTTTCGGAAAAGGCTGTTTGTCTCAGCCGAGTTTTTTTGCCAAGAGTTCGTTGACCATCTGTGGGTTCGCCTTGCCCTTGGACTGTTTCATGACCTGTCCGACAAGTGCGCCGATTGCCTTCTTATTGCCGCCCTTGTAGTCCTCGACCGCCTTTGCGTTTGCAGCGATGACCTGATCGACAATATCCTCGATTTCCTTTGTATCTGTGATCTGGACAAGCCCCTTGTCCTTCACGATTTTTTCTGGCGCATCGGGCGATGTCCACATCTCCTTGAACACGGTCTTGCCAATTTTCGACGAGATTGTGCCCTTCGATATGAGCAGGATCATCTCGCCGAGGCGCTTTGCATCGACAGGAGATTCCTCGATGGTCTTGCCCTCTGCGTTGAGGTTTTTCGCAAGATCGCCCATCAGCCAGTTTGCTGTGAGTTTTGCGTCAGCGCCCGTTGCAGTCACGGCGTCGTAGTACTCTGCCATCGCGCGCGAACTCGTAATGATCCCGGCGTCATATGCCGACAGCCCTGCCTCGTCCATCAGACGTGCGCGGCGTGCATCGGGCAGCTCAGGCAGCTCCTTGCGGATCGCCTCAATCTCCTCATCGCTCGTCACAATGGGCGGCAGGTCGGGCTCCGGCATATAGCGGTAGTCGTGCGCCTCCTCCTTGCTGCGCATGGAGAGGGTGATGCCGCGCTCGGGATCCCATGTGCGGGTCTCCTGTATGATATGACCGCCGTCCTCGAGCACCTCGGTCTGGCGCTCGATCTCGTAGTTGATAGCATCCTCGAGTGCCTTGAAAGAGTTGATGTTCTTCATCTCCGTGCGCGTGCCGAGCACATCCGAGCCGACGGGACGCAGGGAGACGTTGATGTCCGCGCGGAGGTTGCCCTCCTCCATGCGGCAGTTGGAGACGTCGATGTACTCCATGATCGTCTTGATCTTCTCCATGTAGGCGCGCGCCTCTTCCGCCGAGGACATATCCGGCTCGGAGACAATCTCGAGCAGGGGCACGCCCGTACGGTTGTAGTCTACATTGGACGAGGCGGAGTCCTTGATTGTCGTACCGGAGTGCACGAGCTTGCCCGCGTCCTCCTCCATGTGGATGCGCGTCAGACGGATGCGCTTCTTTCCCGCCTCCGTGTCGATATCCACCCAGCCGTGTTCGGCAATCGGCAGGTCGAACTGTGAGGTCTGAAAATTCTTCGGCAGATCGGGATAGTAGTAATTCTTCCGGTCAAACTTGCTGTATCCGTTGATCGTGCAGTTCGTTGCAAGCCCCGCCTTGATGGCATAGTTGACGACCTGACGGTTGACGACAGGCAGGACGCCGGGAAGTCCGAGGCAGACGGGACAGACATGCGTATTCTGATCTGCGCCGAATCCCGTGGCACAGCCGCAGAAGATCTTGGTCTTGGTCTTGAGCTCGCAGTGAATCTCAAGGCCGATGACGGTTTCGTATTTCATGCCCTTCCTCCAATCGGCGCCATTTTCGTATGAAAGTCATGTCCCTGCTCATAGGCATATGCTGCGCGCAGGATCGTCTCCTCGGCGAGCGGCCGCCCGATGATCTGCAGTCCGATGGGAAGTCCGGCAGCGGTGAAGCCGCAGGGTACGGAGATGCCCGGAAGCCCCGCGAGGTTGACCGGCACGGTCGAAATATCCTGCAGGTACATTTGGAGCGGATTCGACATCTCGCCGATTTTATAGGCGGGTGTCGGCGCGGTCGGCGTCATGATGACATCGACATCCTCAAAGGTACGCGTGAAGTCCTGCTGAATAAGCGTCCGCACCTTCAGCGCCTTCAGATAGTAGGCATCGTAGTAGCCTGCGGAAAGGGCATAGTTGCCGATGAGGATGCGGCGCTTGACCTCTGCGCCGAATTTCTCCGTGCGCGTGCGTGTCATCATATCGACGAGATCTTCGCCGTCTACACGTGCGCCGTAGCTGACACCGTCGTAGCGTTCGAGGTTCGTTGCAGCCTCGGCGGGCGCAATCAGATAGTAGGTCGATACGGCGTAATCCGTATGCGGCAGGGAGATCTCTCTGACCTCCGCGCCCATCGCCTCGAAATCAGAGATTGCCTTGCGGACGGACGCCTCTACCTCGCCGTCCATGCCCGCAACGAAATACTCCTTGGGCAGACCGATTTTCAAGCCCTTGACATCCGTACGGAGTGCCGCCGTATAGTCGGGAACCTCTGCCTTGCTTGCAGTCGAATCCATCACATCATGCCCTGCAATCACGTTCATGATATGTGCAGCATCCGTGACATCGCGCGTGAGAGGTCCGATCTGATCGAGCGAGGAGGCATATGCCATGAGCCCATAGCGGGAGACACGCCCATAGGTCGGCTTGAGGCCGACAATGCCGCAGAACGATGCCGGCTGACGGATCGAGCCGCCCGTATCGCTGCCGAGTGCCCAGATTGCCGTGCCCGCCGCGACCGCCGCCGCACTGCCGCCCGAGGAGCCGCCGGGAACGCGCGACGTATCCCACGGATTGTGCGTCGGCTGGAATGCCGAGTTCTCCGTTGAGCCGCCCATTGCAAACTCATCGAGATTCACCTTGCCAAGAATGACGACATCCTCATCATGTAGCTTTGTCATGACCGTTGCGTCATAGGGCGGGACGAAGTTCTCCAATATCTTCGAACCTGCCGTCGTCCGTACAGACTTCGTGCAGATATTGTCCTTGATTGCGCCCGGAATTCCTGCAAGAAAGGAGATATTCTCCCCCGCCGCGATCTTGGCGTCGACGCGATCCGCCTCGGCAAGTGCCGCCTCACGCGTTTCGAGCAGGTACGCGCCGACCTCGCCCTCAACGGCATCCATGCGTGCACATACATCCTCGGTCAGTTCACGCGCAGAGATCTCCTTGCGCGTCAGCATATCGTGAAGGATATGCGCCGGTTTTTCATATAGACTCAAAACAGCTCCTCCTTACCCTTCGAGCACCTTCGGCACCTTGAAATAGCCGTCCTCCTGCAGCGGAGCGTTCGAGAGCGCCGCCTCATTGGAAAGGGACGGGCGCACCTCGTCCGCACGGAAGACATTCTCGATGGGCAGAGCATACGTCGTCGGCTGCACATCGTCTGTATCTACACTTGAGAGATTATCCACATACGAGAGAAAGTCTCCCAGCGACTTCAGCGCCTCTTCCTTTTCCTCCGCAGGAATCGCAAGGCGAGAGAGATGCGCCGTAGTCGTGAGATCCTGTTCCGTTACATTCATTACCTACACCATCTTTCTTAGCAATATCCGCATTATTATACCAAATCGCCCCGCAGGTATCAAATGCAAATCATCATACCGTCGGCGGGCGTATAAAATCCTCTTCGAGCGCAAGAAGCATCTCGCGCAGGAGTTTCAGCGCCGTCGCCGTGGATGTGCCGCTCGGGTCGAGCGGCGGCGAGAGTTCGACCATATCACAGGCGACAATATTGCAGCCGCGGATGACGCGCAGCGCCGCCTTCATGAGCTCGACGAAGGTCACGCCGCCAGCCTCCGGCGTCCCCGTCCCCGGGAATGCCGAGGGATCGAGCACATCCAGATCGATGGTGAGGTAGACGGGACGATCCTTGACCGCTTCGACTGCACTGGCGAGGCCTTCAAAGGTGAAAGGGCGAAGATTCGTATGTCCCTCTCGTGCCCATTCCCACTCCGCACGCTCCCCGCTGCGAATGCCGAACTGGTGAATCCGTCCGTCTCCCAGTATATCCCACACACGGCGGATCACCGTCGCATGGGAGAGGTGGTTGCCGAGATACTCATCGCGCAGATCCGTATGCGCGTCAAAGTGGATCACGGCGAGATCGGGATATTTCTCCGCCGCAGCTCGAATCGCGGGAAGGCTGACGAGATGCTCGCCGCCGATGAGGAGCGGCAGTCTCCCGTCCTCGAGTACATTCTTTGCATAGCTATGTATCATGTCGAGTGCACGCGCGGTGTCGCCGAAGGGCAGCTCCAAATCGCCACCGTCAAAGACGCGCGCATCATCGAGATCGAGATCCTGATAGGGGCTGTACGTCTCGAGCCCGTACGACTCCGCGCGCATCGTACGCGCGGCGAACCGCGTTCCGGGGCGATAGGATGTCGTCGAGTCGAACGGCGCGCCGAAGATTACGATATGGCTCTCCTCGTATGTGCCGTCGCAGCCGAGAAAGGTTTCAATGTTCCGGTTCCACATCTTCGAGTATCTCCTCCACATAGTTCGGCAGGGCAAAGGCAGCGGCATGGAGCTGCGTGTTGTAGTAGCGCGTCCTGATGCCGAGGGACTTCCATCGTGCGAAGTCCACGCCCTCCACGGGGCGGCGCGTCTTGGACGAGAAGCCGAAGAGCCAGTGCCCCGATGGATAGGTCGGTATATGCACCTGATACACACGACTGAATGGGAATGAATGGACAATGCGCTGATGCATTCTCTGCATCGCATAGGCATCCTGCTCATAGAACGGGCTCTCATGCTGATTGATCATAATGCCGTCCGCGCGCAACGCCTTGAAGCAGTTCCCGTAGAACTCCTTCGTAAAGAGTCCCTCCCCCGGTCCGAATGGATCGGTCGAGTCCACGATGATGAGATCATAGGCATCGATCGGCTTTCGCACGAAGCGCAGCCCATCCTCGTAGTGAATACTGACGCGCGCATCATCCAGTCCCGATGCCGTAGACGGCAGATATTCACGGCAGACATCGACGACCATCTCATCGATCTCTACAAGGTCGATATGCCGTACAGTCGGATAGCGCAGGAGTTCGCGCACAGTGCCGCCGTCCCCGCCGCCAATGACGAGGATATCCGCCGCCTCCGGATGCACGCACATGGGCACATGCGTAATCATCTCGTGATAGATGAACTCGTCCTTCTCCGTCAGCATCATATAGCCGTCGAGCGTCAAAAATCGCCCGAACTCGGGCGACTCAAACACATCGATGCGCTGAAACTCGCTCTGGCCGCTGTAAAGCTGGCAGTTCACACGAATCGAAAAGCGCACATCGGGCGTATGTTGTTCCGTATACCAAAATTCCATTGTCTAACGCTCCGTCATCACATTGAGCCGCTGTATGCTCATATCCTCGGGGCCCGTAATCTGACAGCCCTTTTTCTTCGCATAGCGAATATAGGTCAGGATTTCCTCCGTGATCTGCTCCCCCGGCGCGAGAATCGGAATGCCGGGCGGATAACACATGACAAATTCACTGCATATACGTCCGCAAGTCTCTGCAATCGGGAGCGATTCCTTTTCCGCATAGAAGGCATCCTGTGGGCCGCAGACGACAGTCGGATCGATATACTCCATCTTGAGGGTCTTGGACGGATCCTTGCGGTAGTTCCGCCGAATCTCAGCGAGCGCCGCCACGAGCCGTTCCACATCCTTCGGACGATCCCCGATGGAGACATAGGCGAGCAGATTTGCAATATCGCCGAACTCC
>NZ_CP016201.1:2334010-2353960 GCF_001683335.1 Selenomonas sp. oral taxon 126 | reverse complement strand
TGAATGTCATAGTCGTCACGCAGGATGTCGTAGACCTCAATGCCGGCAAGCCCAGTCGAGCGCGTGAAGATGGAGAGCTTCGTCGCATCGAAATCGAAAACGGCAGAGTCGTCGATCAACTCGCGCCCATAGGCATAGTAATCGCCGATGGCATTGATCTCATCGCGCGCATAGGCGACGAGATCGATGATCTTGTCGATAACCTCCCGCCCGCGCAGGGCAAGATTCCGCCGACTGATATCGAGGCTTGCAAGGAGTAGATAGGAGGCACTCGTCGTCTGCGTGATATTGATGATCTGATGCACATAGCCGAGCGGCATGCTGTCGGCACAGAGCAGGATCGAGCTCTGCGTGAGAGAGCCTCCGGATTTGTGCATGCTGATCGCCGCCATGTCTGCACCTGCATCCATTGCAGCCACGGGAAGCCGATCGCTGAAATAGAGATGCGTTCCGTGTGCCTCATCCACGAGCATCTTCATCCCATGTGCATGGGCAAGCTCCGTAATCGCGCGGAGATCGGAACAGATACCGTAATACGTCGGATTGTTGACAAATACCGCCTTGGCGTCCGGGTGACGCGCAATCGCATCAGCCACATCCTCGACGCGCATCCCGAGTGCGATGCCAAGCGTATCGTCGATCCCGGGATTGACATAAATCGGAATTGCGCCGCAGAGGATGAGGGCATTGATGGCGCTGCGGTGCACATTGCGCGGCATGATGATCTTATCACCCCGCCCCACCGCCGAGAGCACCATCGCCTGTACCGAGCCCGTCGTACCGCTCACCATGAAGAACGCATGTGCAGCACGAAATGCCTCTGCGGCAAGAATCTCTGCATCCCGAATCACAGAGACGGGATGGCAGAGATTGTCCAGCATCTTCATGGAGTTCACATCGACATCGAGACAGGCGGAGCCAAGGAATGCCACAAGTTCCGGATTCCCGCGTCCACGCTTATGCCCCGGTACGTCAAAGGGCACAAGACGGGCACGCTTCATCCGCTCCAACGCCTCCTGTATGGGCGCATTTGTCTGAGAGAGATACGGCATTACTTGCCCTCCGTCAGCAGAGTAGATATGAGTTCGTCATAGCTGTAGTCCCCCGCGAGATCTTTGCTCTTGACCCAGCGCACAGCCTCCTCTACATCTTTCTGCGAGGGAATGCCCGCAAGGCGATAGGGCTTCATCTCGAGCGCATCACGGGCGGGCGCAGGGAAGCCACTCTTTTCCATCACGAGGTCAATATACTCCGCACGCGGCGTATTGTTGAGATAGTTGACCGCCTTGTCATAGGCGCGGTACATCGCCCGAATGGAGTCCGCTTTGTCTCGAATGGAGGAATCCGAAAAGACGATCACGCCGGGATTGATGCCAAGCTCACCCGAACCCGTCACATAGCGGCTGCCCGAGGCAACAGCAACGCTCGCCATCGGCTCGGGCAGAACTGCCGCCCCGAGATTTCCGCTTTGGAGCATTTCAAGGCGCACAGGGATCTGAGGAATCACGACCTTGGAGACCTCCTGCTCCACCAGTCCGTTGACTTCGAGAATCTCATCCGTCACATACTCGATGATGGTGTTGCGGGAAATGGCGATCTCCTTGCCGCGCAGATCACCTGCCGATGCAATACCCGCGTTCGGACTCGCAACGAGGTTATAGCTGCCGTCCGTATAGGACACCGCATGTACGGCAAAACCACCCGAGCGCGCAAATATGACGGCAAGCAGATCGGAGACCGCGCCGTCAAGATTCCCGCTCTGCAGTGCCGCATCACGCTCCATCGCGCTCTTAAACGGCACGAGCTCAACCTCGACCCCCTCTTCCGCAAAGTATCCGTGTTCTGCGGCGATAATGAACGGTATGGAGTCCGTGTCAGGCATGAGTCCAATGGTGAGTTTGGAGAGTTTTGCGTCCTTCGGCTGTGACTCCGACCCGCACCCTACTGTCAGGAGCAACAGTGTGGACAGTACCGCTGCAAGAAATCTCTTCATCATATATCTCCCTCCCGGTCTCCTGCGGACACAGCGTGCTCCTTCGCCATATGCTCACACAGATAGCGCAGTGTCCACAGCGTATTGTACGGTGTGATCGCCGATTTATAGGTAATGCGTGGGATGCCCGCCTCATCGAGTGCCGCGAGAAGCTTTGTCAGCCTCTTCCCCTGAATATGCTCGAGCAGCAGCAGACGGTGCGGAAAATCAAAATGCGCGTCCCCCTGCTGTGCGGTGGCTTTATAGCCTTTTAGTCCGAGCAGATAGCCAACCTTTTCACGCCATGCGCCGTCAGAAAGAAGCTGCACACGGATACCGAGGGCACGCAATACATCCCGTATGACCGTAATCTGCTCCTCGGGGAATTGATAGAGCAGGACACGCTCTTCTTTTTTCATCATTGCAGTTCCGTTACTTTGCTGCGAGCCCGCGCATGAGGAGATAGGTCACAAGCTCATCGAGAGAGACCTCCTCCTCCAGCATCTTCTGCTCGAGCGAGCTGCGCAGCGTCTTAGGCAGACGTACGGTCAAAAACCCGTTCATCGCCGGTGTTGGCACAGCGTCAGAAGGAGGCGCTGTCTTCTGCGTCTGCTTTTTCTTTGCTTTGGCGGCAGGTTTCGCCGACTCCTCTGTCGGCTTTTCGGTCACAGCCTTCTTCTTGGCGGGAGGATTGCCTGTATTTTTTTTTGCTTCTGCCGGTTTTTCCGTCTGCTCTGCCGAAGGCTTCTGCTTTGCGCTCTTATCCTCCGAGGATTTCTTCTTTGCCACGTTCTTCACCTCTGTATTCTGTGTCTCCTTCTTCCCCTTTCCCTGAGACGCTTTCGGCTCAGGCGGGTAGACGAAGAATTCATTGTAGGCATTGCGCAGATCCTCGCTCGCCTGCTTCGTTCCAACGCCGATGATATAGGACGGATCCTCCGCATTCAGAGACTCTGCAATGCGCACAAAATCCGAGTCCGTCGTGATGATAAAGTATTTGCGTACACCTTCCTGATAGAGGATCTGCGCCGCATCATAGAGGGCGGAATCCAGTGAATTCTTTCCATAAAATGTACGGCTGATTTGTCGGAATGTCAGATCAGGATACTCCATGAGACGATCCCATCGCTTCTGCTCCGGATGTGCCTCCCAGTCCGAGACGATAATCATACGGCAAGGCTGATAGCGCTGCGCCTGATCGATCGTATATTGAAGCATTTCAATCGGTGCATTCTCAATGTCGTAGAGAATGGCAACCGTATCATTGCTCGAGTCGAGCATACTCTCTCCCCTTACTCCATTTTATCTCCGAATGAGCGTTTCGCACGCTGCACGAGGAACGATGCCTCCACCTCGAGCACCTCTGCCTGACGCAGGCTGTCCTCGGCAGCGCGAATCGTCGCTGCATTCTTATCCGTCATCCACGCTGCGTATCCCTGTGCATATGCAATGTGCAGATCACAGATCTTGAGGCGGAGCTGATGCAGACTCTGCATACTGCGCGGCACGGAAACAGCAGAAAGTTCGTCTTTACGCTCCTGCCAGTCCGCAAGAATGTCCTGCTCCATGATCTGACGCGCCATATCGCGTGTTGCCTGACTGCCGAGCGCCCCCGCCCCGAGCACAGAGTAAAGGCGCAGCTGAGCGGCGCCCACCGTCTGATCGTGGCGCGCAATGATTGCATTGGTCTCCTCCAGATAGGATGCAATGCGCAGACGGCGTGCCTGCTGCAATACAACGGCATATTCATGCAGATTCTGAATCGACACGACCTGCCAGTCGCCGTCCTCGGATGGGGCAAGCAGGAGTTTGAACGTGAAATCGGTATCCGCCTCGTCCTGATGCACAACAACATCAACCTCTGCCGTCTGCTCCTCGTCATTCTGCGTCAGGTTCGTGATCTCGCGGAACGTCAGATCCCGCACGCCGATGCGTGACAGGATGTTCTCCGTATCTGCAGCCTCATCCGCAGGATTGACAGAAGGCCATTCCCCCGTTGTCACGCGCGTATGCACCGCATCCTTGAGCATATTGATAAATGCGGGCTTGAGCATTTTGGAAAAATCCTCGAGCGCCGCCGATGCCTCATGCGAATGCCCGAACTCCGCATCCATCGTCCCCGTCATAAAGTCATCGTATCCGCTGTCCAGTACGGCGTCCAAGCGAACGTATCGGAGAAAGTGTGCCTCGTCATGCTGATCGAGCGCGGATTCAATGGCGCGCAGCGCATATTCCGGCGTCTTCGTATAGATGCGGAAATAGTAAAAGAGACCCGATAGCAGCACTGCAACGGCAAGCAGTACAGCACAGACGACCTTGGCTTTCATGGTGCGGCTCATCATCGCAATCCTCTCTCCCTATTGACTCCACCGGAAGGTCAGGCAATCACCTCATCAATGACGCCGCCGCCCAGTACGATATCATCCTCGTAAAATACAACAGACTGCCCCGGTGTTACAGCGCGCTGCGGCTCTGAAAAACGAACGCGCACGCACGCCCCTTCAGGAATAACCGTCGCAGCCGCCTCCCTTTTCCCATAGCGAATCTTCGCCTGCACCGTACGCGCCTCACGGAGCGCATCCCACATTGTCCAGAGCGGATGCGATGCGATGAGTTCGCGCGCATATACATCGTCCGCAGTCCCTACAACAACACGGTTTTGCATGGGATCGAGCGCCGTCACATAGAGCGGCTCAGGCGCGGCGATACCGAGCCCCCTGCGCTGCCCGATGGTGTAAAAAGAAATGCCTTCGTGCACGCCGAGTACATTCCCCGCCTGATCGACAATTTCGCCGCGCTGCACGGCTGCGGGACGCTTCTTCCGCAGATATGTCTTGTAATCATCGTGCGGGACAAAGCAGATCTCCTGACTCTCCGCCTTATGGGCAACGGGCAGATGATATTCCTCCTCTGCCATACGTCGTGTCTCATCCTTGCTGAAATTCCCAAGCGGGAGTAGAACACGTGCCAGCGTCTCCTGATTCAGATGATAAAGGACATAGGACTGATCCTTGGCAGTGTCCTGCCCCTTGCGCAGACGATATATGCCATCTGCACCGCGTTCAACGCGCGCATAATGTCCCGTCGCGATGTACTGCGCACCGAGCTCTTCGCCCTTACGAAGAAGTGCTCCAAATTTGATATGGCGATTGCAGACGATGCAGGGATTTGGCGTACGTCCGCACTGATATTCATCGAGAAAATAGCCAATCACCGTCTGCTCGAACGATGCCGTAAAATCAAACACATAATGCGGGATTCCAAGAACATCCGCCACGCGCTGCGCGTCGGCAACACTGCTCGGTGTCTCTCCGTTGTTCTCCTCCGACAGAGACTCACGGCTGTCCTCCGAGAGACGCATGGTCGCACCAATCACATCATAGCCCTGCACCGCAAGCAGCGCCGCGGTCAACGAACTGTCCACCCCGCCGCTCATTGCGACCAAGACACGTTCCTGCTTCACCTTACGATCCAATGCCCCCTACTTTCCTAAATTGCGTTTAGTATAGCATTCGTGCCTAGAAAACACAAGGATTTGTATTTGTTTGAGAAAGCTACACAAACGCTGTTTTTTTTGTTAAAATATAGCTGTGAATAGATGTGGGGAGGATTGCTATGCAGGTCATAGGCATCATTGCCGAATACAACCCATTCCACCACGGACATCGCTTCCAGATCGAGCAGCTGCGGCAGCAGTATCCCGCTGCCGCCGTTATCGCTGTGATGAGCGGCAGCTTCACCCAGCGCGGTACGCCGTCCGTCCTCGATAAATGGACGCGCGCGCGTCATGCTGTGGAGGGTGGCACGGATCTCGTACTCGAGCTCCCCTTCGTCTTTGCCTGCCGCAGTGCACAGGACTTTGCGCGCGGAGGCATTTCGCTCCTCTCCCGCCTCGGCATCGTCAGTCACCTCGCCTTTGGCATGGAGGCGGAGGAGCTTGCTCCGCTCATAGAGGTGGCGGCACGAATTGATGAGGAGCCCGTTCAAAGATGCCTGCGTAAGCATCTGGACGAGGGTCACTCCTACGCCGGCGCGTTCACATCCGTCCTGACGACAGAGACGGCGGTCTCAGAGGATATGCTGCGTGCGCCGAACAACATCCTCGCCATCGAGTATCTGCGTGCCTTGCATGTTCTCGCACCGCAGATCGTCCCGATCGGCATTCGTCGGAGAGCGGCGCAGCATGGCGACATACATCTCCATGCCGGCATTACAAGCGCCTCCTCCATCCGTCAGGTGCTCGCCGCAGCACGCCCCCCGTGGGAACCACTCAGCGAGAGCGTCATGCCCTCCGTACTGGCTGATCTTCAAGAGGCGTATGCGCGAGGACTCCCGCAGGAAAATACGCTCCTTGACCTTCTGCGTTACCTCCTCCTCGTGACGGACAGCTCCGCACTGACCGAGGTCTATGGCATTGCCGAGGGCATTGAGAATCGCCTCATACAGAGCAGAACAGCGCAGGACTACAGCGATTTCCTCAGAAATGCTGCAACAAAGCGCTATCCGCAGAGCCGCATTGCACGGATGGTCGTGCACCTGCTTCTACATCTCACCAAAGCGCAGACGAGGGATTTTGATGCACACGGCGCTGTCTATATACGTCCCCTAGCGTTCAACGCGCACGGACGCGGACTCCTGCGCGCGATGAAACAGCGCGCAGAGATTCCCATCATCACGCGCACGGCGGAGTTCATGTCATCCGAAGAGCGCAGTCAACCGCAGAGAGAGCTATCGCCGCTGCAGCACATGCTCGCCTTCGATACCCGCGCGACCGAACTGCGTCTGATGACCTACCCAATGCCTGTGAGGGGAAAATGCCGCACAGATTTTATAACATCACCACAAGTTCTTCCATAAAGAAAGGAATGTATTATGAGCCGGAATGTGAAGCTTTCAACCCTGTTTGTACTGAACTCTCTGGATCGTGACCCGATTCTCAGCTTCCTTGAATGGGATGCCGATGACGCCGAAGTTCAGGCGGAATGTGCCGCCGAACTCATCCGCGCTGCAGAGAATCTCGGACTCAGCGGAAATCTGCTCCCGCGCTACCTCCTCCATATCCTCACTCATGAGGCGAATCTCGTCTCAGAGACCATGGAACGGACGGGACTTCCGCCCGGAAGCAGTCTGCGTCAGGCATTCTATCAGGACATCGAGCGCCTCTATCCGCTGCTCACCCTACCGACCAGCAAATTCCTCGGAGAGAAGCTACTCGACTATTATGAGCCGACCCGGAACGTATACGACAAGACCGAGGACTTCCTCCTCCCGTGGATCGAGGCGGCACTGACCCCGCGTGACTATGCCGAGGCACTGCTCACCTACTATGCACGCTACGGCTACGGGGAGCTTGCGGGCCATGTCGTCTTCCGCTGGGATGATGCTGCAAACAAGATCCGTGGGATCGCCCATTTTGAACGCACACAGATGAAGAACCTCATCGGCTACCGGCGCCAGAAGGAGCAGCTGCTCCAAAACACGCGAGCCTTCGTTCAGGGGAAACCCGCCAATCACGTCCTCCTCGTTGGTGCGCGCGGCACGGGCAAATCCTCTGCCGTCAAGGCACTCGTCAGCGAATACGAGGAGAATGGACTACGCCTCGTCCAAGTCACAAAGGAGCAGCTGCGCAAGCTGCCCGAGATTATGACGGCGCTGCGGAACTATGCGGGACGCAAGTTCATCCTCTTCCTTGACGATATTTCATTCGAGGACTCCGATGCCGAGTTCAAGGCAGTCAAATCCGCCATCGAGGGCGGCGTCTCCTCCTGTCCGCCGAACGTACGTCTCTATGCAACCTCGAACCGCCGCCATCTCGTGCGCGAGACATGGCGTGACCGCGAGCAGGAAGAACTCTATCGCGATGACAGTATCAACGAGACCATATCCCTCTCAGACCGCTTTGGGCTCGTCATCCACTACCACACACCGGATCAGGACGAGTATCTGGCGATCATCGACCATATGCTTTCACAAAAGGGCATCCACCTCTCACCGGAGGAACTGCGCATCGCAGGTCTGCGTTGGGAGATGACACACAGCGGACGCAGCGGACGCACAGCACAGCAGTTCGTCGCGCACTATCTCGGTATTCACTAAGGAATCGCTGATAAAATGAAGTCCGTCAGATTGGCGTAGATTTTTTCGTCCGAACTAGGAGGCAAACTGGACGCATAGCAAGGGCTATGTGGAGGATTTGCCGACGAAGTGCGGGCAAAAAAGATGCGCTAAGATGGCGGTGCTGAATTTATCAGTGCTTCCCTAAGTAATCAGCAGTATACCGAAAGCGCAAGCGGGAGCGTGCGTACGCGCAGCGGAAGCAGAGGCCCGCACTCGCCGTCTACGTCGCTGCAGAGCTCTTCCTCTGCAAAAATCTCAAAGGATTTTGCCCGAACGTGCAGGATATTCTCACGTTCCGTGACCGACTTTCCGGAAAACAGGTCTGCCGCAACAGACATAAACTGCGGCAGACCTGTTTTTTTGACGGCGAGAAGATCGAGCATCCCGTCATCGATGGCAATGTCGTGCCCAATCTGCTTCATGCCCGCGACCACGGGACTGTTGGCAATGACGAAGAGAAAAGCCTCCTCCTCGTATTGAACACCATCTGCTGCGATGCGCAGACTGAACGAGCGCAGGCGCGGAATCTCACCGATTCCCTTGAGATAATATGCCACCTTCCCCAATGCGTTCTTGTAGGTTGACTTCACCTCGTGGGCAATCCCTGTGAGCATGCCGGCACTCACGACGTTGATAAAATACTGCCCGTGTCCATCGAGCAGCCCCACATCGACGCGGCGGGACTCATCCGCCGCAATGCGCTCCACATAGGATTCCCAGTCCCCGTGAATACCGAGATGCGTGGCAAAATCGTTCGATGTGCCACTGCCGAGGATGCCGAGCGGCACATCCGTATCGGACTCGAGCATCGCGTTCACCACGGCGTGCACCGTACCGTCCCCGCCCGCAGCGAGCACGCCGTCCGGACGGATCTCCCGCAGGAAGTGCCCGAGATCGTCCTTTCCGCTCCCGCGCGTGCGGTAGGGCGTGAGCAGGATTCCATGCCGCTGGAACAGGTCGATGAGGAAGTCAATCTTCCCTTTGAAAAGAGCATGACCCGAAACGGGGTTGTAAATCAGCCCAAGTTTTTTCATGCCTTAAAAACTCCAATCCGCTGCAAGAACTGAATCCCAACCGTGCCAATCATCGGCAGACGGCGCAGATCATCTTCGATCAGCGCACGCAGGAGAATCATTGCCGCAATATAGACCGCACAGCCGAAGAAGACTGCGCCAAAGGTAGAGATGGCAGCAATCCCCCACCATTCGAGCGTCCATGTGTAGAAGAGATAGACCGCGCCCGCCATGATGGCGGCGGCACAGATGGTTTTGATGAGCTGCAGCAGCTCGATCCGATAGCCAATGAAGCGGTAGATGAAGTAGAGGTTGATGAGTGCAGCAACGCCCACGTCCGCCGCCGTCGCCCACGCCGCGCCCATGATGCCGAGCCATGGAATCGCCGTGAGATGCCAGTTCAGAAAAATCTTTGCCGCAGCCGCAAGCAGCATGTTCACCATCGGAATGGTCGGATGCCCGAGACCTTGCAGGATACCCGTCGACACCTGATGCAGCCCGAGCAGGATGATGCTCACCGCCGAGATCATGACGGCGGGTCCCGCGCCGGGCGCATTGTAAATCAATGCGGAAATTGGTGTCGCGAGCACGAAGACAATGACAAATGCCGGGAAACAGACGAAGTTCGAAATGCGCACAGATGCCGCCGTCTGATCGTAGACGCGCGTCCGATCGCCGAGCACGCGCGACTCCGAGATCGCGGGCACAATGCTCATCGCCATGGAGGCGGTCAGGATAGTCGCGAGGTTGACGAGCGGCACCGCCATGCCGTTCAGATAGCCGAAGAGCTCCGTCGCCTCGCTGATGCTGTAGCCCGCCACCTCAAGGCGCTGCGGGACGATCATGAGGTCGAGATTCGACACGACGGGCAGCATGATGCTCGCCGCCGAGACGGGCAGAGACAGCATGAAGATCCGCTTGATGATGGAGAGACGCGACTCATATGCCGCACCCGGCATGGGCTTTAACTCCGTGCCATAGTCGCGCGCAATATCGCGCTCGAGCTTGATGTGGAAGTAGACGAGCACGATCAGCCCCGTGACCCCTCCGGCAAGCGCGCCGAGCGATGCGCCCGCCGCAGCATAGTCGAGTCCCCACGGCATGAGCAGGCTCGCGAGGACGATCATCGTCACCACGCGGAAGATCTGCTCCACGATCTGTGACACCGCTGTCGGCGTCATGCGCTGCCAGCCTTGCAGATAGCCGCGCGAACTCGCGAGCAGGGTCACGAAAAAGACCGTCGGCGCCAGTACCACCACAGACTTATAGGCGCGCGCGTCACGAATCAGCTGCCAGTCGATCAGCCAGTCCGCAGCCAGATAGGTCAGAATCGAAAACAGGAGACCTGTCATGATCATGAGCGCCATCGATATGCGAAATACGCGCTTTGCGCCGTATATGTCGTTCAGCGCCACGCGTTCCGCTGTAATGATGGAGATGGCGACGGGCACACCTGCCTGCGAAACCGTCATGGCAAAAAAATAAATGGGAAAAGCCATCTGATACAGACCGATTCCCTCACCGCCGAGGATGCGGGAAACGAAGATCCAGTTGAGTGAGCCGATGACCTTGACGACGAAACCTGCAATCGTCAGGACAAAGGTTCCCTTGAGGAAGGATTCTCCCTTGCTGCTTTTCCCCTCAGCAACATCTATCTCACGAATGAGAAACACCGCCTCAATACGATATTTTGAACAATAAACTACGATTGAATTATACCATATGCAACCCCATGGAGCAATCGGACTTTTCTCAAAACAAAACCTCCTGCACGTGTATAACGCACAGGAGGCTGATCAAAAAATCATCCACGCATTTTCTTTACGGCTGCAAAGCCCTTCTCTGCAGCGGCAATCGTCCGCGCGATGTCCGCGTCCGTATGCGCGCCCGAGAGGAAGATGGTCTCGAACTGCGACGGCGCGAGGTAGATGCCCTCGTCCAGCATCGTTTCGAACCAGATGCGGAATGCCTCTTGGTCTGCCGCCTCCGCATCCGCATAGTCATAGACCTCGCGGTCGATGAAGAAGATGCCGAACATCGAGCCCGCCTGATGGGCGCAGATTGAAACGCCCACATCTTTTGCCGCGCGCTGCCAGCCGAGCAGGAGCTCCTTCGTCTTGATCGTCAGCTCGCGGCTGTAGTCCGCCTTCCCCTCCTCCGGTTCTGCTGTGAGGATCTTCAGCGTCTCGATGCCCGCCGTCATTGCGAGCGGATTGCCCGAGAGTGTGCCCGCCTGATAGACGGGACCCGCAGGAGAGATACGCTCCATAATCTCGCGCCGTCCGCCGTATGCCGCAACGGGCAGTCCTCCGCCGATGATCTTGCCGAGGCAGGTGAGGTCGGGGCGGATGCCGTAGGCTGCCTGCGCACCGCCAAGCGAGGCGCGGAAGCCGCACATAACCTCATCGAAGATGAGCAGCGCGCCGTGCTTTGCCGTGAGTTCGCGCAGCAGGGAGAGATAGCCCTGACGCGGCAGGACGAGTCCCATGTTGCCCGCCACGGGCTCTACGATGACCGCCGCAATCGCGTCGCCCTCGCGCTCCATGACGGAGCGGATCGCGTCCTCATCATTGTACGGTACGGCAATCGTGTCCGCAGCCGTGCCCGCCGTCACCCCGGGCGAACTCGGTACGCCGAACGTCGCCATCCCCGACCCCGCGCTGACGAGCAGACTGTCGCTGTGTCCATGGTAACAGCCGATGAACTTTACAATCTTACTGCGTCCCGTATAGCCGCGCGCAAGGCGGAGCGCGCTCATCGTCGCCTCCGTTCCCGAGTTCACCATGCGGATGACCTCGATGGTTGGGTAGACTGACTGTACGAGCTTCGCCAGCTCCGTTTCGAGGAGGGTCGGTGCGCCGTAGCTTGTGCCGCGCGCCGCAGCCTCCTGCAAGGCGCTCACCACCTGCGGATGCGCGTGACCGACAATCATCGGGCCCCATGAGCCAACGTAGTCAATGTATTCGTTTCCGTCGATATCGTAGATATGCGAGCCTTTGGCGCGCGCGATAAAGAGCGGATTCCCGCCCACGTTCGCAAAGGAACGCACGGGGCTGTTCACCCCGCCCGGCATATAATTCTTCGCCTCGGCAAAGGCGGCCTTCGATTGTTCCGTATTCCGCATAAATATCTCCTTACGCACTGAGCCACGCGGCGGCGTCCATCGCATGATATGTGATGATGATCTTCGCGCCCGCACGCTTCATGCTCGTCAGCGTCTCGAGCACAATGCGCTGCTCATCAATCCAGCCATTTGCAGCAGCCGCCTTCACCATCGCATATTCGCCGCTGACATTGTAGACAGCAATTGGGCGATCCGTCGCCTCGTAGACCTGTCGCACGACATCGAGATAAGCAAGCGCGGGCTTCACCATGATGATATCCGCACCCTCGGCGACATCGAGCGCAGCTTCCTTCAGCGCCTCGCGCACATTCGCGGGATCCATCTGATACTGCCGCCGATCGCCGAAGGCGGGCGTACTGTCCGCCGCATCGCGGAAGGGACCATAGTAGCCCGATGCATATTTCACGGCATAGCTCATGATGCTCGTGTTGACATATCCCTCGGCGTCGAGTCCCGCACGGATTGCCGCAACGCGCCCGTCCATCATATCCGAGGGCGCAACAATATCCACACCGGCGCGCGCCTGACTGACAGCTGTCTGAACGAGATGCGGCAGTGTCGCATCGTTGTCCACATAGTGATCGTGCAGCTCGCCGCAGTGTCCGTGACTCGTATACTGACAGAGACAGACATCGCCGATCACGAGCAGCTCCGGCACCGCATCCTTGATTGCAGCAATCGCGCGCTGCACAGGGCTCGTCATATCCCATGCACTCGAACCAATTTCATCCTTATATGCGGGCAGACCGAACACCTCGACCGCAGGAATCCCGCGCGCAGCAATCTCACGCGCAAGCCCCGCGACCTGATCCACAGAGTAGTGATAGCATCCGGGCATACTCGG
Organism: Selenomonas sp. oral taxon 126; assembly: GCF_001683335.1. GTDB lineage: Bacteria > Bacillota > Negativicutes > Selenomonadales > Selenomonadaceae > Centipeda. The sequence continues at coordinate 2,340,890 of NZ_CP016201.1, read as the reverse complement.
AATCTCTTCCTTGATCTGCTCCCCCGGCACGACAAAGATCGGATAGACAAAATCACGCGGCGAAAGCTCGGTTTCGCGCACCAGATCGCGCATTGCGGATGAAATGCGCAGACGACGCGGACGCTGAATCATATTCATTGTACATACTCCTTGATTGCATTTACCAATCCGTCAATCGTATAGGTCTCCGCCACGATATCCGGCTCGAGTGCAAAATTTCGTGCCGTGTCAGCCGTGACAGGCCCGATGCAGGCGATCTTCACCTGCTGCAGGGGCGTGATATTGCCGAGCTGCTGCACGAGGTTCTTGACCGTGGAGGAACTGGTGAATGTCACGAAGTCGATCTCCCCATTTGTCAGACGCGCGGCAAGCTCTGCCCCGCCGTCCAGCTCCGGTACAGTCTCATATGCAGCGACAACATCGACCGCCGCCCCGTGCGCGCGCAGTGACTCCGGCAGTACATCGCGCGCCTCCTGTGCGCGCGCCAGAAGAATGCGTGCGCGCGGCGGCAGGATGTCCTTCAGCGCGTCCACGACCGCCTCCGCACGGAATTCTTTGGGAACGAGGTCGGCATGAATGCCATGGGCACGCAGAGCCTCAGCCGTCGCCGGGCCAATGGCGGCGATCTTCGCGTAGCCGAGCGCACGCGTGTCCTTTTCCGCATGAGCGAGCCGCGCAAAGAAATGCTCCACACCATTGACACTCGTAAAAATCACCCAATGATAGGAATGCAGTTCACCGATTGCATGATCGAGTGCCGCATAGTTGTCGGCGGGCGGTATAATGCGGATCACGGGCGTCTCGATGCAGGAAGCCCCAAGCGCCGTCAGCTTCTCCGTCAGCGCCGATGCCTGTGCACGCGCGCGCGTGACGAGGATACGCTTCCCGTGGAGTGGTCGTATATCTGCACGATCAAACCAACGCAGCTGCTCGCGAAGCTTGACCACATCGCCCACAATGAAGATCGCGGGCGGACGGACACCGTCACGCGCCACCATCGCGGCAGCCTCACCGACTGTCGTGACATAGGTCTCCTGATCGGCGCGCGTCCCCCAGCGGATGATCGCCGCAGGGGTATCGGCAGGACGGCCGTTGTCGATGAGATTCTTCGTGATGACGGGAAGATTTGCAACGCCCATCAGGAAGATCAGCGTATCAACGCCCGTTGCGAGATGTTTCCATCTGATATGGGATTCCGACTTGGTCGGGTCCTCATGTCCCGTGATGACGGCAAAGGATACGGCAACGCCGCGATGCGTCACGGGGATGCCGGCATAGGCGGGTACACTGATCGCCGAGGTCACGCCCGGCAGCACCTCGAAGGGAATGCCACGATCCAAAAGCACGAGCGCCTCCTCGCCGCCGCGCCCGAATACAAAGGGGTCGCCGCCCTTGAGACGAACGACCGTCTTGCCCTCCTGCGCCTTATCTGCGAGCAGGACATTGATGTCCTCCTGCCGCATCGTGTGCTTACAGGACTGCTTCCCGACGTAGATGCGCTCTGCCGCAGGCGGCACATGGGCGAGAATGCTCTCATCCGCCAGATGGTCATAGACCACGACATCCGCCTCTCTCAGACAGTTCATTGCACCAACCGTCAAAAGGCGCGGATCGCCCGGACCCGCGCCGACAAGAAATACTTTTCCGCTCATACTGTAATTCCTATCTCTTTCAAAATATCCCGACCACCAACATCGAGCAGCTCCTCCGCCAGAGCAATGCCTAGCTTTTCCGCCGTGTCTGTCGCGCCCATCGTACGCGAGCGGCAGACGCGCATGCCGTCCACCGATGCAATCATCGCCTCGACGTGGAGCATATTGCCCTCACCGACCTCGGCGTAGACGCCAACGGGAATCTGACAACCGCCCTCGACGCGCCGCAGGAAGGCACGCTCCGCCGTCGCTGCCGCCGTCATATGGGGATCGCACAGGAAATCAATGAGTTCCCGAATCCGCATATCGTCTGCGCGGCACTCGATTGCAAGCGCGCCCTGCCCAACGGCGGGAAGGATCATCGCACGCGGCAGGATCGTGCGGATGCGCTCCCCCAGACCAAGGCGTTTCAGCCCGGCAGCCGCAAGGACGATCGCGTCGAACTCACCCGCATCCAGCTTCGCCAGACGCGTATTGACATTCCCGCGCAGATCGAGGATTGTGAGATCAGGCCGCACGGCGAGCAGCTGCGCCCGCCGCCGAAGACTCGATGTGCCGACCCGTGCACCCTGCGGCAGTTCCTCAATTGCCTTGTAGTGCACGCTGACAAATGCGTCGCCCGGGTCGAGGCGTTCCGTAATCGCGCCGATCATGAGTCCCTCGGGAACCTCCGTCGGCATATCCTTCAGGCTGTGCACCGCGAGATCGATCTCTCCCGCGAGCATCGCCTGTTCGAGCTCCTTCGTAAAGAGCCCCTTGCCGCCGATCTTTGCAAGAGGTGCGTCGAGAATGCGGTCGCCCTTTGTCGTCATTTTTTTTAGCACTACACGACAGTCAGGATGCTGCTTTTCGATTTCTCCTGCAATGTATTCCGCCTGCCACAGTGCCAGCTTACTTGCCCGCGTACCGATAGTGATTGTGCCGCTGTTCACTTGTTCCCGTCTCTCCTATCGCATCTAACTTAAAGAGGGCGCGCATTGCCTCAATGTAGAACGCCTCATCCGCTGTTCCGGCAGATGCGCGCAGCTTCATCATGGGGATGCGCAGAATCTTTCGGACGATCATGCGGCTCATATGCTCCACCTGCCGCCCCTCCTCCTCCGACAGATCCGGCAGCTTTGCGCTCACGCGCTTGATCTCGCGCTCGCGGATCCGCTCGCAGCGCCCCGAGAGGAGCGCCATGAGCGGCTGGAAGGACAGATATTTGAAGCGTTCGAGAAGAGCGTCAACCTCCTCCTCCACGATTTTCTCCGCCTTGACAGCCTCCGCCTGACGCTCGCTGAGATGTTCGTCCACGACAGCTTCGAGTGCGTCGATGTTATAGAGTTCGATGCCCTTGATGGCCGCAACATCGGGATCGACATCGCGCGGAACCGCAATGTCGATGAGGAAGAGCTTCCGTCCCTGTCGGCGCGCCATCAGGCGGCGTGCCTCCCACGCCTTGATGACATAGTGCGGTGCACCCGTCGAGGTGACAACCACGTCGACGCAGGTTGCGTACTCCATCGCGCGATCAAAGGGAATCGCCTCCCCCCCGATCCGCTCTGCAAGCCGCTCAGCGCGTTCAATGTGGCGGTTCGCGACATAGATCAGCTCGATTCCGTGCGCGCGCAGATGCTCTGCCGTCAGCTCCGCCATCTTGCCCGCACCGAAGATCAGCGCGGCGCAGCCGCCAAGACCGCCGAGCGAGGCAGCTGCAAGTTCCACCGCCGCATAGCTCACGGACACCGAACGATATGCAATCCGCGTCTCCGTCCGCACGCGCTTGCCCGTTGCAATGGCGCGATGAAAGAGCAAATTCAGCACTGTGCTCGTTGCACCTGCCTCACGGGCAATCGCATATGCCTCCTTGACCTGCGAGAGGATCTGCCCCTCGCCGAGCACGAGCGAATCAAGGCTCGAAGCGACACGGAACAGATGGCGGATTGCCTCATCATCCACATAGGTGTAGAGATATTCATCCAGATCATCCCCGCCCTGTGCCAAATCGTTGAGGAACTGCCGCAGCGCCTTTCCCCCGCGCTCATGATCGTCCACCGATGCGTAGAGCTCGGTGCGGTTGCACGTCGACAGGATGACCAGGCCGCTCAGACCGTCGTATTCGCCCAGACTCAAAAGTCCCGAACGCAGTTCCTCACGGGAAAATGATACACGCTCACGCACATCAACCGGAGCCGTGCGATGATTTAGCCCCAATGTCAAGAGCTGCATGCCGTAACTCCACCTCTGCTTTCTCTAACTCTCCACAGCGAATCATGTTCAAAATATCGGAACGCAGTGCCATGCGCCAGAACTCCGTGCGCGCATTGCTCGTTGGAAGCGCCTTCTGCAGCTCCCTGCGCAGAATCGCAGCCCGCTCCAGCCAGACGCCAAACGACGGCGGATAGAGCTGCTCAAGCTCCATCCGTATTGCACGCGCCAGCGCGGGGCTCCCGCCGCCCGTCGAAGCCGTCAGCAGGAAATCCCCGCGCCGCACACTCGAAGGAATCTGAAACGAGGAGGCATCAGGGTCGTCGATGACGTTGACAAGCATTCCGCATTCCTTTGCCTCGGCAGCAACCTCCGCGTTGAGTGCAGGGGAATCCGTCGCCGCATAGACGAGGAATGCCCCTGACAGGGAACCACGCACATAGCATTCATTTCTCCAATCAATGCTCTCATCTGCTGCGAGCGCATGCAGACTCTCTGTCAGCTGCGGTGCAATCACGCGCACAGAGACGGAAGGCTCCGCAGCGAGGAGTCCCCTCACCTTGCGCTCAGCCACTGTGCCGCCGCCCACAACAACGATGAGCCGACCGCTCAGATCGAGATTCACGGGATACAGCAAAGAGACACCTCCGAAATATGAATCCTATTCACGTTCGCTATTATACCGCAAATGGGCGCAAAAAAAAAGAGGAGAAGACCGAATCCCCTCTCTTTATAGTGATTATCAACAGGCAGTCAGCGCGTCTCGATCAACCTGCCGCATCCCTCAAGCAGCGGATAGTCCGTCATATCCATGCCGACGGGCGTTACGGAGATCAGTCCGTGCTCCACCGCATAGATGTCCGTGCCCGCGCCCTTATCCGTATCGGAGACCTCGCCCGCCACCTTGTAGTGCACACACCCGTTCTCCTCAATGCGCTCGAACGCATTGATATAGTCGCGCCCGCCCTGCCTGCAAAAGACAAAATGAGGCTGCCCGTCCGCAAGCTCCTTTGGGAAATTGATATTGAGCAGAAAGGGCTTCTCCATCACGGCCAGCACCTGCTCCATAAAGCCTTCAAAATATGCCGCCGCCTCCGCATAGGAGATGCGGCTGCCCTCGACCAGAGAGAGAGCAAACGACGGAATGCCGTGAAAGAGCCCCTCGAAGGCGGCGCCGACCGTACCCGAGTAGATCACATCGGTGCCGAGGTTCGAGCCGTGGTTGATCCCGGAGAGCACGACATCGGGTGTTTCCTCTGCAATCGCGTCCAAATAGAGCTTTGCGCAGTCCGTCGGTGTCCCATCGATCGCCCACGCCCGAATGTCATACGTCTCATCGAAGCGCTCATCGGCACGCACCTCAATCGCACGCCCGATCGTCAGCGCGTGGGAGGTCCCGCTCTGTTGGTGCATCGGTGCGGCAACAGTCACAGTATGACGCTGCGCCAGATGACGCGCGAGCGTCCGTATCCCCTCTGCCGCAATGCCGTCGTCATTCAGTATCAGGATATTCAAAAACACGCCTCCTATATACGAAAAGCAGGTTGGCGTACCAACCTGCTTTTTCAAAAACCGCCAAGCGGATGAAATACACATGGTGACCCACCACGGAATCGAACCGTGAACCTACTGATTAAGAGTCAGTTGCTCTGCCAGTTGAGCTAGTGAGTCATATACGCTCTATGAGCGCATAGCTATTATAGTGGAAACACTGCGCCCCTGTCAAGGGGGAATGTGCTGTTTACGCAGAAATCATCCTTCGCATTATAGGAAAAAGGCCTTTGCAGACCAACTGCAAAGACCTTTAGATATGTTCGGGAAACGATTTACTTCAGCGCATCGCCGAGCTGTGCGTTGACCTCGCGAGCCGCCTGGACGCTCTCGTCGAACTTCGCCTTCTCCTCGCCCTCGAGCTTGACATCGACGACCTTCTCAAAGCCGCCCTTGCCGAGCACGATGGGAACGCCGACGCAGAGTTCCTTCTCGCCGTACTCGCCTTCGAGGTAGACGCAGCAGGGGATGACCTTCTTCGCATCCAGCGCGATCGCCTCGACGAGCGTTGCTGCCGATGCACCCGGTGCATACCATGCGGACGTGCCGAGGAGACCCGTCAGCGTTGCGCCGCCGACCTTCGTCTTCTGGACGACGTCTGCGAGCACTTCCTTCGAGAGGAGCTGGGTCACAGGGATGCCGCGCAGCGTTGCAATGCTGACGAGAGGAACCATCGTCTTGTCATTGTGCCCGCCGATGACCATGCCGTCCACATCGCTCGGGGTTGCGGGATGGCCTGCGGCGTTGAGCGCCTCGGAGAGATAGTAACGGAAACGGCTGCTGTCGAGCATGCCGCCCATGCCGATGACGCGGTTGCGCGGGAGTCCCGTCGACTTCAGCGCGAGGTAGGTCATCGCATCCATCGGGTTGGAAATGATGATGAAGATTGCATTCGGGGAGTGCTTGAGCGCCTGCTCCACAACGCTCTTGACGATCTTTGCGTTGACGCCGACGAGTTCCTCGCGCGTCATGCCCGGCTTGCGCGGCAGACCGGAGGTAACAACCACAACGTCGGAGTTCGCCGTAGCAGCATAGTCGTTCGTAACGCCCTTGACCGTCGTGTCAAAGTTCAGGGCATGCGAGCACTGCATCATGTCCATCGCCTTGCCCTCGGAGACGCCCTCTTTGATGTCGATGAGGACGACTTCCTGTGCAAACTTCTTGAGCGCGACGACATTTGCTACGGTTGCGCCTACGTTACCTGCACCAACAACAGTTACCTTCATAGTATTTCCTCCTTAAAAACTCTCCTGTCACCCATCCCTAGCAATAAGTGACACGATTCGGAACAGGGTATACCAATAGTTCATAACTATGGAATCATTATAACATTCTCGTTCAGAAAAATCAATTACTTATTTAGGAGAATTATTCAAACTTTCGTGGAAAAAGACATTCTTTTCACCCAGCATACATTTCTCCCGAATTCTCTCGTACACACGAAAAAACTCAGCCGATTATTTTCATCGACTGAGTCAGATTTTCAT
>NZ_CP016201.1:2320207-2333985 GCF_001683335.1 Selenomonas sp. oral taxon 126 | reverse complement strand
GATTGTCATATGGTGGCGGCACAGAGATTTGAACTCCGGACACTGCGGGTATGAACCGCATGCTCTAGCCAACTGAGCTATGCCGCCGGTGGTGGGCAGGGATGGATTCGAACCATCGTAATCCGAAGATGACAGATTTACAGTCTGTTGCCTTTAACCACTCGGCCACCTACCCATGAACCTTGACAAGTATATGCGATAACGCGCTCTCTTGTCAAGGTGTTTTGCAAATTATTCTGCGAGCGGCTTCATCGTCGGGAACAGCAGAACATCACGAATCGAGGGGCTGTCCGTCAGGAGCATAACGAGTCGGTCGACACCGATGCCGAGACCGCCCGTCGGCGGGAGTCCGTATTCCAGTGCCGTGATGAAATCCCGATCCATCACATGCGCCTCGGCATCCCCTGCCTCACGCTGCGCGAGCTGCTCCATGAAGCGCTGCTCCTGATCGATCGGATCGTTCAGCTCCGTGAAGCCGTTCGCCAGTTCGCGCCCGTAGACGAAGAACTCGAAGCGATCCGTAATGCGCGGATCGTCTGCATTGCGCTTCGCGAGCGGCGATATCTCGGTCGGGTGCCCCGTGATGAAGGTCGGCTGCATCAGCGACTCCTCCACCTTTTCCTCAAATGCCGCATTCAGAATGCCGCCGATGCCGTGGCGCTCCTCGAAGGGAACACCGATCTCGCGCGCCATCGCGCGTGCCTCATCGACGGTCTGACAGGAGAGGAAGTCCTTCCCTGTCGCCTCGCGCACTGCATCGTTCATGCTGATCGTGCGGACATTGTTCAGATCAATTGCAACCCCCTGATATGTGATCTGCGTGGTGCCGAGCACATCCTCCGCCGCCTGACGGACAATTCCCTCCGTGATTGCCATGAGGTCGCGATAATCGGCAAATGCCTGATAGATCTCAATGGAGGTGAACTCCGGATTGTGCCGCACGTCCATGCCTTCGTTGCGGAAGATCCGTCCCATCTCATAGACGCGGTCAAGCCCACCGACAATGAGGCGCTTGAGGCTGAGCTCAGTTGCAATGCGCAGGTAGAGGTCGATGTCGAGTGCATTGTGGTGCGTGATAAAGGGGCGTGCTGCAGCACCGCCCGCAAGTGTCGACAAGACCGGCGTTTCCACCTCAAGAAAGTCGCGCTCATCCAGATAGCGCCGGATGGACTGGATGATCTTCGTCCGCTTGCGGAAGGTGTCGCGCACCTCGAGATTGACCATGAGATCGAGATAGCGCTGACGATAGCGCGTATCCACGTCCTTCAGTCCATGAAACTTCTCGGGCAGCGGACGCAGAGACTTTGAGAGCAGGTCAAAGTCCTCGACGCGCACGGTAATCTCACCGCGCCGCGTCTTGAAGACGACGCCGCGAATCCCGATGATGTCGCCGATGTCGAGGCGCTTGAACTCCTCTTTGTACTTGCATTCGCCGAGGACATCCATCTTGAAATACACCTGTATGTTCCCCGTGCGGTCATTGAGGGTCGAGAAGGAAGCCTTGCCATGTCCGCGTATCGCCATCAGACGTCCCGCAATGCGAACTTCCTTCCCCTCTTCGTCCTCTGCCAGATAGTCATAGCGCTCCTTGAGATCGGCAGCATAGTCCGTGACCTCGAAGCGATGACCAAATGGAGCAACCCCCATCGCGCGGAATGCGTCCATCTTTTCACGGCGGACGCGCATCATCTCATTGAGATCCTGCTCTGTCGCCTGATTTTCTCTTTCTTCAGCCATCCTTGCCTCTCTTACTTCTTAATATCCATGATCTTGTACTGAATGATGCCCGCCGGTGCATTGACACTGACCACATGGTCGATGTTCTGCCCAAGCAGCGCCATGCCGAGCGGAGACTCGTTCGAGATCTTCCCCTCGTCGGGATCCGCCTCCGTCGAGCCGACGATGAGGAAGGTCTCCTCCTCATCGAATTCCAGATCCTTCACCGTCACGCGGCTGCCCATCGTGACGGTCTTGCCGTCGCCCGCCTGGATGATGTCGGAGTTGCGGATCTTCGTCTCGAGCTCCTGAATCTCGCCCTCGAGAAATGCCTGCTCATTTTTTGCGTCATCGTATTCCGAGTTCTCGGAGAGATCGCCGAGGGCAATCGCCGCCTTGAGGCGTTCGGCGACCTCGATGCGACGGACGCTCTTGAGATAGTTGAGCTTTTCGACGAGCTTGTTATAGCCGTCCTCGGTCAGCATGACCTTCTTCTCTGTCATGAAATAATCCCCTTTATTCTTGTTCTGCGGCATTAGCCGCTTCAATTAATGCTCTTGTATGCGGGTCGTTCTGTCCTGCACGAACGAGAGAAAGCCGCTGCGCGCGACGAAGCTTCTTGAACTGACATTCCCTTCTCTGCGCTTCCTCTTTCGTGGCAAATGCCTCGGCATAGACGAGGCGGACAGGTCTGCGCCCGCGCGTGTACTTCGCACCATGCCCTTCATTGTGTGCATGCAGACGCTTCTGCAGGTCATTCGTCCAGCCTGCATAGATGCTGTCATCCGCGCACAATAAAAGATATGCGTAGTTCATTTCGCGTCTTTGATGGTAATCTTCTCAATCACGACATCGTGAACGGGACGATCGCCATAGCCGGTCTGCGTATGACCGATGTCGCGCACGACGTCCATGCCCTCGATGACCTTGCCGAAGACCGCATGATGGTTGTCCAGCCATGGCGTTGCGGCAAGCGTGATGAAGAACTGGCTGCCGCCCGTATTGGGGCCGGCATTTGCCATCGAGAGAATGCCCTCGTCGTCATGCTTCAGCGCGGGATCGAACTCATCGGGAATCGTGTAGCCGGGGCCGCCCGTCCCGTTGCCCTTCGGATCGCCGCCCTGAATCATAAAGCCGTCAATGACGCGGTGGAAGATCAGTCCGTCATAGAAGCCCTTTTCCACGAGGTCGATGAAGTTCTTCGTCGTGATGGGCGCCTTGTCCTCGAAGAGCTCCACCTCGAAGGTGCCCTTGTTTGTCGTAAATTCTGCAATGCGATTTGCCACAGCTCTGTTCTCTCCTTTGTTCTGATCCAAAAGCATATTGAATGACATCCCTGCGCTCCCGCTGTGCGCCGCAAACAATACAGCGATGACCGCAACGGCAATACCGAGTGTCAAGAGATAAAATTTCTTCCCCATTCTACCGAAAGCCCTCCTATATTTCAATACATATTTCAGATAAATGTTGCAGAAAGACATCGTGCTTGCTCCACGCAAACGCTTAGTTACGCAAGCGGTCGCGTTCTCGTTCGCCTAAATACCTGCGGACTTCTTAAACGCGCTACGCTTGAACGAAAGAAATCCGCAGGGGGCGAGTCGAACGCTATTCTCCGCTTGCTCCACTAGGGTTTGCTTAGGAGCACCGCACGACTCTGTTTGAGATGTTCCGTAACATATGACAAAGAGCCTTCAAAAAGAATGCTGCTCGCCTGCCGTCTGCGGTGACCACACGGGGATCTCACGCCCCTCCTCGAAGAAATCCGCAGACGGCTGCCACGCGGGATAGCCGACGGAGTGCATCGTGACGAGTGCCTTCGGATGCGTCTCGGCACAGAAGACCTTTGCCCCGCGCTCCATCGAGGGACCGAGCCGCCCGTCCACAGGGAAGAAGGCAAGGTCGAAGTAGCGGCCTGCAAGACGCTTCATCTGCTTGCGAAAGCCGTTCTCCGCGAGTTTTCGATTTTCGCGCGTGTCCCCTGTCCAGTCCCACCAGTTGAAATCACCGGCATGGAAGATCGCCTTGCCGTTCACCTCAACGAGGAAGGATGTCCCCTCATCCGTCGAGGAAAAGGAGGTGACTGCAATGCGATCATCCTGCCAGCTGTCATAGACGCCAATCCAGCTCGTCTGCTCCGGCGGCATCAGTGACGCACCGCCGTGGACGCGGATATCCTCGCTCAGGAGATAGCGTGTCACCTTTGCCGCAAAGCGTGCGATATTCGGATTGAAGTGGTCAAAATGCGCATGGGAGGCGAAGAAGTACAGCCGCTCATAGCGTTCGTGCTCCAAGCTCTGCGGCAACACGCCCGCAGGATCGTCGAAGGCATCGAAGACGAGCAGCACATCGTCCACGCGGACGAGAAAACCGCTGTTCAGCAAATAAGTTACTTCCATATAAATATCATCTCCTCTCCCTCTCGTCCTCATAATTATCATCCGACGCAGCGGCATCGTTCTGATTGATGCGTCCGAAGCCGCGCCCCATGACCTCGTTTGCAGACATGATGATGACGAAGGCATGGGGATCGACATTGTGCACAATGAACTTCAGCTTGCCGACCTGCGTCGTGCCGACAGCAACGAATACGACGTTGCGTTCGCGGCGCGTGTACGCCCCCTGTCCATGCAAAAACGTGACGCCGCGATGCATTTGATCGATAATACTCTCTGCAATCGCCCTGTGTTTATCCGAGATGATGAGCACCGCCTTGCGGTGGTTGAAGCCCGCGACGATCTTGTCCACAACCGTCGCGTTGATGAACATATAGATGAGCGTGAACATCGCGGGCGCCATGCCGAAAAGGAACGCCGCAATGAGCATGATGAGGCAGTTCATCGAGAAGAGGACGCCGCCCATATGCAGATCATAGTATTTCCGCACGATGGCGGCGAGGATGTCGAATCCGCCCGTGCTGCCGTTCATGCGGAAGACAAGACCGTAGCCGAGTCCCGCGAACACGCCGCCGTAGACGGTCGTGAGCATCATGTCGGTCACGGGTGCGTAGGCATTGAGCGGGCGTGTAAAGTCGAGAAAGAAGGAGAAGATCGCCGTGCCGATGATGATGTCGATCGTATATGCCTTTCCCATCAGCTTCCACGCCATGAAGAGCAGCGGAATGTTATAAAGGAAGGTTTGCAGTCCGATCGGCAGCCCAAAGAGGTAGTAGACAATCATCGCGATACCCGTCGCACCGCCCGTGAGGAGATGCGCCGGAATCAGAAAGAGGTTGATTGCACAGCTTGCGATCAGGCAGCCGAGCGTAATTCCGGCATAGCGCATGACGCGGTGCCCGAGTACGCGCATGTGCAGATCATGTGTCATTTGACATATCCTCCGAGCTTCACACGGTCATTGTTCGGCAGCTCCGACACGTCGATCTCCTTGGAGGCAATGAACGCATGGTTCTGATCGAACTCCGCAAGGGATTCATCATCCGAGAGCGCCAACGCATCGGCTTCCTCCTCGCTGATCGGGAGCATGGTCATGCGCACCGAGACCAGCGCCTTGTTCTCCGCATCCAGATTCAGGATCAGACGTGTATGCGCCCGTGTCGGGTGGGAGAAGATATAGCAGGTGTAGCCGTCCAGAAATTGGCGCTGTGCCTTTCCATATACCTTCACAAGGTAGCTGCTCGTCGAGCCGTAGTGCACATCCTTGCGCAGACGATACTTCTCGCCGATCAAATTGATGTCCACAATCTTGCCGCTTGCCGCAGAGGCGGATACGACAATGTCCCCATAGGTGAACGTCCTGAGCGGAATCCCCCAGACGGCGAGCACATTCTCGTCATCGGGTGTGCCCCATCTGCTGCGCAGCTCCTCCTCGGAGTCTCCCAGTGCAATGCCCTGATAGGAAAAGTCCTCCGCCGTGATTTTCCCCGCCGCCTCTCCGTATGAGAGGCTCGCGAGAACGAAGAAGAAACTCATAAAGAAAAGTGCACTGTAGCGAAAATATCTCTGCATATGCTCCACCTCACAAAATCAAAAGGCAAAGTTGCCGTGCTCCATGATTGTGACCGTCTCACCGGAGCGCTTTCGACCGATGACTGTAAGATCAGCCGTGCCGATCATGAAGTCCTCATGTACAAGCGAATGATTTACACCGTGTTGACGCAGTTTATCCTCCGTCATGTTTTCGCCGTTCTCTATGCAGGTTGGATATGCCTTTCCGAGGGCGAGGTGACAGGATGCATTCTCGTCGAACAACGTGTTGTAGAAGAGAATGCCGCTCTGCGAGATCGGCGAATCATGCGGCACCAATGCCACCTCGCCCAGATAGGAGGCGCCTTCGTCTGTCTCCAGAAGCTCCTTCAGATGTTCACGCCCCTGTTCCGCATCGTAGCCCACGACCTTCCCGTCGCGGAACGTAAGGCTGAATCCGTGAATCAGATTCCCGTTGTAGTGCAGCGGTTTTGATGCAAATACAGTACCGTTGACACCTGTACGCATTGGCATTGTATATACTTCTTCCGTCGGAATATTCGCCGCGAAGAGCGTTCCCGCCGCCGAATGCTCCGCTCCGCCCATCCAGATATGCCCCTCCGGCAGTGCAATGCGCAGATCCGTGCCGAGTCCATTGCGGTAGTGAAGCTCCGTGAATGCCTGTGCATTGAGAAACGCCGTCCGTTGCTGCAGGCGCTCGATATGCACATGCCACGCAGATATCGGGTTCTCCGTCTCGGAAATGCGCGCGGCGCTCAGAATCGCCGCCCAGAGTTTTTCGACCGCCTCCTCGGGGGAACAGTCGGGGAACACCTTGCGCGCCCATGCCGTTGTAGGTACAGAGACCACACACCACGTGTTTTTATTGCTCATCAGACGCACACGGTAGTCCATGAGTGCCTTTCCCGCAGCCATGCTCGCATCTGTGAGGCGCTTCGGATCAACATCCGAAAAGATGTCGGGATTCGCCGCCGCAATCGAGATGAATGCAGCATTGCGCGCGGCATGATCGTCATAGAACGCCTTGCGCCATGTGGGGAATTCACGAAACCGCTCCGCCTTCGCCTGTCGAAAGCGAATATGGGTGAATTCTTCGTCGTTCCAGTTGACGGCGACATCATACGCCCCCGCCGCATAGGCTTCCTCCGTCAGTACGTGTACGAAATCCGCGCAGGAGATCGGCGCGTGGATGACAAGCGGCTGATCTTCCTGTAGGTTGACACCGACGCGAATGACGAGTGCGGCGTATTTTTTGAGTATTTCTGTCTTCATCCTATACCTCATCCGTATCGAAGAGGAGGGTCACGGGCCCGTCGTTGAGCGAATACACCTGCATATCTGCGCCGAATTCCCCGCGCTCGACATGCACATCGTGTGATTCGAGCTGCGCCATGAATTCCTCATACAGGGGGATAGCGATCTCGGGCTTTGCCGCCTTCGAGAACCCCGGCCGCCTCTTTTTGAGATCGGCAAACAACGTGAATTGCGAGATGACAAGCACCGAGCCGCCCACCTCGGCAAGCGCACGGTTCATCTTCCCCGCCTCATCGGAGAATACGCGCAGATGCACGATCTTCTCCGCGAGATGCGCGGCATCCTCTGCCGTGTCCTCCGGCGCTATGCCGAGCAGGATCAGATAGCCCGTCTTGATCTGACCGCAGATTTCCCCCTCGATTTTGACGGACGCCTCTTTGACTCGTGTGACTACGGCGCGCAAAAAATCCCTTCTTTCTGTCCAATGTGCCCTATTATAGCACGCTTCTCTGCGCTTGCCTAGGCAGAGAAAAAAGACGTGATGAGACGCGTGAGTGCCAACTGATCCACTGTCCCCATTGTCTCGCGTGCGGAGTGCATGCCGAGGATCGGCGCACCAATATCCATCGTCCGCATTGGAAGCTGTGTCGATAGAATCGAGCCGAGCGTCGCACCCCCCGGCGCATCCGAATGATTTGTAAAGACCTGATATGGGATGTCCTCCCGCGCGCAGAGTCCTACGACAACGGCAAACGCCTCCGGGTCTCCGGCATAGGACTGATTCGACGCGACCTTCAGGACAACACCACCGCCGAGCAGGGGCTGATTTGTCGGATCGGCTTTTTCGGGCGCATTCGGATGGAGCGCGTGCGCAACATCCACCGAGAGGCAGAATCCCTCGAGAATCTTTGCGAGGTACTCCGAACGATCAAAGCCGAGCGCCGCATAGACACGCTCCAGTATCACGGCGAGTGCCGTCGATCCTGCCCCCTGCTTCGTGCGGCTTCCCACCTCCTCGTTGTCGAAGAGCGCCGCAACGCGTATGCCGTCCCCGTCAAAATCTCGGATCGCATCAAGACACGCCTTGACCGAGGAGAGATTGTCCAAACGCGGCGATGAGAGGAAGACATCATCGCAGCCCAGAAGGCACCCCTGCTCATATGGATAGGCGCTCAGATCATAGGAGAGAATCTCCTCTGCCTGAACCCGCAGCTCCTCAGCAAGCAGATTCAGCAGTTTTTGCGCATCATCCCCGCCCTCCCCGTCACTTTGGAAAAGGAGCGGCAGCAGATCCTTCTGCGGCTTCAGCGCAACGCCCTCGTTCACCTTGCGGTTCATGTGGATTGCGAGATTCGGCACGATCATGAGCGGACGGCGAAAGTCCACAAGATGCAGCTTCGGCGTGAATGCATCATCGCTGCGCAGGGCGACCGCGCCCGCAAGAGAGAGCGGGCGGTCCATCCACGTATTTCGGATCATCCCACCGTATACCTCGGCGTTCAGCTTGCCGTAGCCATGCTCCTTGAGCACGGGATTCGGCTTCACGCGCAAGCAGGGAAAATCCGTATGCGCGCACGCAATGCGCAAAGGCCCGCGCGGATTTTCCCCAATCGAGATGATGACCGTGCCCGTGTTATAGAGCGGGAAATAATAGCACTGCCGCGCATGGATGCCCTCCGCTCCAAACAGGGGCACAGCCGGCAGCGCCCCGTTGCTCTGCTCCACCGCGTGATATGGGGATGTCGCCCGATTGATGAATGCAATCAAATCCTCGGCACAGTTTTTTTCCTCAAATGTCATGGCTTCCTCACAATCCGTTATAAATAGAAAAAGACCCGCCCATCGGCTGGTCTTTATATGTTGCATAGATGGTCGGGATGACAGGATTCGAACCTGCGGCCTCATCGTCCCGAACGATGCGCGCTACCAAACTGTGCCACATCCCGACAACGATATGTATTCTATCAATTTTTCACGCAAAAAGCAAGCATTTATTTTCCAAGTCGTTCCTTGAGTACAGCGGCGAGTTCCTCCTCCGTGTGCACCTCGGCATTCGCACGAATATCACTGCTCTCAGGAATGGAACGACGGCGATGGTTGAACCAGACGGACTGCCAGCCCGCCTCCTGTGCGCCGATCATATCCAGATCAAAGGCATCACCCACATAGATCAGATGCTCAGGAGCGAGGTGCAGACGCTGCTCCATCTCGCGGAAGATCCGCACGTCCGGTTTGCGAAACGGAAGATCACCCGAGACAATGATATGCTCCTCCGGCACCCACGGCGATACGTTGAGGGAGCGCAGCTTATTGCGCTGATGACGTGACTCTCCGTTCGTAATGACGCCGATGGCGGCGCGGCTGTGCAGTGCATCGAGCAGATCCTGCATCACAGGCGAAAGTCGGATGCGGTACTGCAGATCCATATAGAGCCGCTGAAACTCCAACGCCTCCGCATCCGTCACCTCGACATCATAGTCGCGCAGCATCATGCGCACGCGATAGATATAGAGCTCCTCCATCGTCATCTTTCCGGTCTGCGAATCCGCAAAGCGCTCATCGCTGTGCCGGCGGAAGGCGAGAAAAAGTTCCCCCACGGGCAAATCACAACGCTTCCCATAGAGCGCCTGATACGCGCCGAGAAAGGGCTGCGCCATATCATAGAGGGTGTCATCGACATCAAAGACCACGCCGCGTATATCCATAATATCCTCTCCACATCGTTCTTTTATTCACATTTATTCATATTATAGAGGAAAGAAAAGTCAGGTGCAATCAATCACACAAAAATTTCTCTGCCGCATATGTGCTGACGGATAGATGCGTCCCGTCCGTGCGAAAGACAATGGCGCCGTCCCGATCGGTGCGCAGCGTCTTTGCGCCCATCCGCTCATATCGCTCTACAACAGAGGGACGCGGGTGCCCGAAGGAGTTGTCTGCGCCCACACAGTAGACGGCATAGAGAGGATTTGCTGCACGAACGAAGTTCTCACAGCTGGACGTATCCGAACCGTGATGCGGCACCTTCAGCACTGTTGTATGAAGATCAATGCCGCGCGCAATCATTTTCTCCTCGTGCTCCGCGACAAGGTCGCCCGTGAAGAGAAAGCTCGCATTCCCGTAGCGGACGCGGTAGACATTCGAGACCTCATTGCCCGTTGCATGCTCCACCGTCTCGTATGCGGGCGCATAGAGAACATCCACCGTCACCCCATCCACGGTGATCGACTGCCCCTCCTCTGCCCTGCCCAACTTCATGAGCAGCGGACTGCCGTCGCCAAGGCGCATGCTGCGCGCATATGCCGCTCTTCCCTCATCGGCAGTGTAGACATGTTTGACCGGCATACGAGTGAGGATGGCGCCGGCACCCGCCGCATGATCCTCGTGTGCGTGCGAGAGGAAGATATAGTCGAGCGCATGGATGCCGTAATGGCGCAGATACGGCAGATCGACGCGCGCGCCGATGTCAAATGCGCCGTCGCGCGTCCCGCCCGTGTCAAAGAGCATTGCATGACCGTGCGGGGTCACAACAAGCGCGGCATCCCCCTGCCCGACATCGATAAAATGCACCTCCACCTCGTTGGGACGCATGATCTGCCACGAAAATGCGGCGACAAGGAAGAAAAACGAAACAATTATAAAAAATTGTCGAAGTGGTTGAATCAATAAAATAAAATAATCCAGTTTTTCCTTTGGTAGAAACAATAATACGAGAAGCAGATAGTAGAAAATGGCGGCTAACACACCCATCGAGGGCAACCAAATTTGAGAGAGGGGCAGAGCCGCGAGCACCCGCGTCATCTCAAAGGTAACCCCAAGGAGCAGACTGTCTAAGGCAAAGACGATTTTGCCGAGAACGGGTACAAGAAATGCTGCGATCCCGCCGCCAAGACCGAGGATGATGATGAGATCGACAATAGGAACGACAACGAGATTGGAGAGCAAAGAGGACAGAGAAATTTGGTTGAAGTGCCACGCGAGAATCGGCAGGGTTGCCAGCTGTGCCCCCATCGTGATGGAGAAGCTCGCTGCAATCAGGCGCGGCAACCGTTCCATCTTTTCCATCAGGAGAGGCGCGAGAAAGAGCAGCCCCGCCGTCGCCAAGAAGGACAGTTGAAAGCTGATGTGAAAGACGAGGAGCGGAGAGACGAGCAGCATAAGGAGCCCCGTCAATACGAGCAGATATTGTGCGTCGCGCTCCCGTCCAAGGACGAGCCCGAGAAAGGCAACGCCGCCCATGATGCCGGAACGCACAGCAGGCGGGACAAGTCCCGCGAGAATCACATATACGATGATGGCGAGGATGACCGCCACCGCAGAAATCCCGCGCGGCAGACGAAGGAAGAACGCCAGCCACGCAATGACCGCCGCAAGCAGACTGATATGCGAGCCGGAGACGGAGAGGATGTGAACAATGCCCGTGACGGTAAACGCCTCGAGCAGCTCGGGACGAATTCCCTCATAGCCGCCAAAGAGCATCGCAAAGATCGCGGCGGCATCTGCGCGCGGCATGACCTCCGTCATGCGACCCAGATAATGTGCGCGCACGTTCGCAGCCCATCGCATAAAGCCCTGCGTATACGAGGGAGCTTCATTCTGCTCTATACTCATAGCGCCTTTTTGGGCAAAGAGGGTCGCCGTAATCCCGTCGACACGCAGCAGAAAGCGCGTATCGAGCTGCCCCGGATTCTGATAGCTCTGCGGACGGTGAACTTTTCCCTCTGCTGCAATGTGATCGCCGATTTGCCCGAGATGCTCCTCGTCCGTACCGTCACTGCGCATATAGACATAGAGTTTCCCGCTGGTCGACTCTTCCGTTTTCCCCTGCACGATACTTTCTGCGGCAACCGTGTACCGTATATGCTGAGTTCCGTCCGCATCCGTCCGAACGCGCGGCGCATCCGTAATCATCCCCATGACGCGCACGCTCTCCCCCGCCCTGTGTGAAATATCCTGCGATGGAATCTCGTACGCAGCGGCAAAACGAAAGATGCCCAACATGAAAAAAAGCCCCACAAAGGCAATCCATGTTCTCGCACTTTGTTTCAGAACAAGGATGCCGGAGGCAAGTACAGCAATCAAGAAAAGTGCTGTCAGATATGGAAAATATGCGGTGAACGAAATATGCAGCCCTGCGCTGAACACAGATCCGAGAATGAACGCGGCAAGGAGCCCACAGAGGAACGAGAGCTGATACTGCCCCGTCTTCATATGGTCACCTTGTCTTTCAGCTTTTCAAATTTGGCATTGCCGATGCCGCGCACCTGCTTTACATCTTCGATGTTTTGGAAGTCGCCGTGCTCCTCGCGGTATTCGACGATGCGCGCCGATATGGCAGGACCAATGCCGGGGAGTTCCTGCAGCTCCTTTTCCGTCGCCGTATTGAGGTTGATCTGTCCCTCTGCGTTTTTGCCTATGCCTGCAGATTTGGAGCGTCCCTCCGCATCCACAATCCTCATGGGGACGCGCACCTGCATGCCGTCCTCCAAAAGTGCAGCCATATTGATGCGGTCGATGTCCGCCGTCTCGATCACGCCGCCTACGGCATTGACGGCATCGGCAACGCGCTGACCCTCGGTGAGTGTCACCAGACCCGGCTTCTTTACCTCACCGCACACATATACGGTGACGGCGCGCTTTGCCTCGACCTGCTCAATCCCTGCCGGATCAAGCGCGATTGTCTGCTGCTCCCCATAGTATCCGTACATCGTCCCGCAAAGCACCGCGAGCGCAAGAACAAGCAGAATAAGGAGCGATTTTCTGAACATGGGCATATTACCGGCTCCCTCAAAACACGGTCAATATGAGCGCTGCATCAATAGACATTCCGACCGCTGAAGATCTCGATCATCTCACGGCGCAGGCTCGTGCTGATGAGCAGGCGTGTCTTCGGCGGAATCTCATCAACATCCGTATTGAAGAGGTAGTTCTGCAGCTGAGGCTCCTTGATGAGCATGCGCGTGTGAAAGAGGCTCGCCTGATAGAGGTTGATGTCCACAGCGTCGTACTCGTCGAGCGTCTCCTGCTTGATGAACTCCTGAATGGAGGTCATCTTGCTGTCCACAAAGAGCTTGCGTCCCTGCAGATCGCGCGTAAAGCCGCGCACACGGTAATCCATCGTGATGATATCCGAGTCGAACTGACTGATGAGATAGTCGAGCGTCTGCAGCGGCGTGATCTCCCCGCAGGTGGCCACATCGATATCCACGCGAAAGGTCGCAATACTGGTGTCGGGATGGAACTCGGGATAGGTGTGCACCGTCACATGGCTCTTGTCGAGATGTGCAAGGATGGTCTCCGGCACGGGCGCCTTTGCATTCACGGGCTTCTTGCTGCCGGAGACAACGGCTGCCTCCTCTGCAATCAGCATTGTGACGCTTGCCCCCTGCGGATCGTAGTCCTGCTTGGCAATGTTGAGAATCCGTGCGCCGATCATATCTGTGACCTGCGATAGAATCTTCGTGAGGCGGTCGGAATTATATTGCTCGTCGATGTATTTGATATAATCCCGCTGTTCACGTGCAGATTTTGCATAGCAAATATCATAGATATTGAAGCTCAACGCCTTCGTAAGGTTGTTAAACCCATATAATTTCAGCTTCCCATCCAATGCCGGAGTTCCTTCCTTTCTCTCTGCGACGAGATAACCTCGTCAAGTAACCTATTTATTATTATTTATTACATATTTTTGGTTATTTTTATTTATTTATCCGATTTGTTTCTTGGTGGATGATTTTTCTTCCAGTTTTTGATCCAATCCAACCGCTCGCGAAAGCGCGCTTCCATCCCCTGCTCCGTCGGATGATAGTATGCCTTTCCGACGAGCGCATCCGGCAGGCACTGCATATTCGTAATATGCTCTTC
>NZ_CP016201.1:2317934-2319574 GCF_001683335.1 Selenomonas sp. oral taxon 126 | reverse complement strand
TCCGTATCGTGTGCATACTGATATCCCTTGCCGTAGTCAAGATCCTTCATGAGCCTCGTCGGTGCATTCCGAATCACAAGCGGCACAGGCTCTGCAAGCATGGTACGCGCGTCTGCTGCGGCGGCAAGATACGCCGTCTCCATCGCATTCGATTTCGGCGCAAGCGAGAGGTAGATGACAGCCTCCGTCAGATGGACGTTGCACTCGGGAAAACCGATGTAGTGGCACGCCTGATATGCCGCGACAGCGATCTCGAGCGCCCTTGGATCGGCAAGCCCCACGTCCTCTGCGGCAAAGCGCGTCACGCGCCGTGCGACGTAGAGCGGGTCCTCCCCTGCCTCGAGCATGCGTGCAAGCCAGTAGACCGCCGCATCGGGGTCGGAGTTCCGCATGGACTTGTGCAGGGCGGAGATGAGGTTGTAATGTTCCTCCCCACTCTTATCGTAGAGCAGGGATTTCCGCGAGATGCACTGTGCGAGGTTCTCCTCGGTCACATAGATCTCGCCGTCCCGCTCATCCGCGTTCAACACGAGCATCTCAAGCGTCGAGAGCGCACTCCGCGCATCGCCGTTTGCAAAGGCGGCAACTGCCGCAAGGCCTTCCTCGGAGAGGTGTACGTGCAGATCGCGCAGCCCGCGCTCGGCGGAGAGTGCATGACGGAGGAGGCGCGCGATGTCATCCGTCGTCAGACCTTGCAGGACAAAGACGCGGCAGCGTGACAGGAGAGCGCTGTTGATCTCGAACGAGGGATTCTCCGTCGTCGCCCCGATGAGGACGATGCTCCCCTTCTCCACAAACGGCAGAAAGGCGTCCTGCTGCGCCTTGTTGAAGCGGTGAATCTCATCGACAAAGACGATGATGCGCTCCCCGTAGATGCGGCGGCGCTCCGCCTCCTGCATGACCGTGCGGATGTCCTTGATCCCGCTCGTCACCGCAGAGAAGTTGATGAACTTCGCCTGTGTCCGCGCGGCGATGATCTGAGCGAGCGTCGTCTTGCCGACGCCGGGCGGCCCCCAGAAGATCATGGAGGTAATATGGTCGCTCTCGATGAGGCGGCGCAGTATTTTCCCCTTGCCGAGGAGGTGTTCCTGCCCGACGAATTCTTCGAGTGTCTGCGGGCGCAGACGCTCGGCAAGCGGTTGGTATGCGGCGCGCTCAAAGAGACCGCCCTGCCCATCCATGCTGATGCTCACCTCCCATGTGCAGATTATGTCACAATGGATTATCTCATAAAATGCAAACTTAGGCAATAGAAAAAACGGCTTGGAAAGATTCCAAACCGTTCTTTTGATGACAAAGCATATTACAGAATAAAGCGCGATACATCGTGATCGCCCGCAATGTCGGCGAGGCAGCGATCCACGTAGGCGCTGTCGATGACGACATCCTTTTCCGTGAGATCGGGCGCCTCAAAGGACAGATCCTCGAGCAGCTTTTCAAGGAGTGTGTAGAGGCGGCGCGCCCCGATGTCCTCCGTCTGCTCGTTGACCGTCTCCGCCAGCTCCGCAATGCGGCCGATGGCATCGTCCTGAAAGGTCAGAGATACGCCCTCGACGCCGAGCAGTGCGCGATACTGCTTGATGAGCGCGTTCTTCGGCTCCGTGAGGATGCGCTCAAAGTCCTCCTTGACGAGCGACTTG
>NZ_CP016201.1:2270952-2317909 GCF_001683335.1 Selenomonas sp. oral taxon 126 | reverse complement strand
GACGCGGATTGGGAATCGCCCCTGCAGCTCGGGGATGAGATCGGAGGGCTTTGCCGTGTGGAATGCCCCCGCCGCAATGAAGAGGATGTGATCTGTCTTGACAGGGCCATACTTCGTCATGACCGTCGAGCCCTCGACAATGGGCAGGATGTCGCGCTGCACGCCCTCGCGCGAGATGTCCGCGCCCGCGCTGCGCCCGTTGCTGACTGCCACCTTGTCGATCTCATCGAGGAAGACGATGCCGCTGTACTCGGCAGTATGCACCGCCTCCTCGGCAACGACATCCATATCGATGAGCTTGTCCGCTTCCTCGGCTGTGAAGATCTTGCGCGCCTGATCGACCGTGACCTTGCGCTTGCGACGGTTCTTCGGAACGAGCTTGCCGATCATGGACTGCAGATTGTCGCTCATACTCTCCAGAGACGAACCTGCAAACATGCTGCCCATCGGCCGCGCGGATTCCTCCACGTCGATCTCGATCATATCATTTTCGAGCTCTCCCTTGTTGAGACGCTTGCGCACCCACTCACGCCCCGCCTGATACTTCGGCGGCTCCTCCGGCTCCTGCTTTTCCTCCTGATCGGATGAAAAAAGGTTGCTGAGCGGATTTGCGCTCTTCTTCGCGGGCGGAACGAATACGTCGATCAGACGCTCCTCGGCGTTCTCCTTAGCCTTTTCCTGCACCTCGTCGATCTTCTGCCGGCGTACCATGCGCACGGAGGTCTCCACGAGATCGCGCACGATGGACTCGACATCGCGTCCCACATAGCCGACCTCCGTGAACTTCGTCGCCTCGACCTTGAGGAACGGGGCGCGTACGAGGCGCGCGAGACGGCGCGCAATCTCGGTCTTGCCGACGCCGGTCGAGCCAATCATCAGGATGTTCTTCGGCACAACATCCTCGCGCATCTCATCATCCAGCTGCCGGCTGCGCCAACGGTTGCGGAGTGCGATGGCAACGGAGCGCTTCGCCTCGTGCTGACCGACGATGTATTTGTCGAGCTCGGCAACGATTTCGCGCGGCGTCTGTTCGTTGACTCCGATCTGACTCATGATTCCAGTACCTCCACCGTAATATTATGATTCGTATAGACGCAGATGTCTGCGGCGATCGACAGCGCTTCCTGCGCGATCTGAGGAGCCTCCATTGCGCTGTGTGCGACGAGGGCACGCGCCGCAGCGAGTGCAAAGAAGCCGCCCGAGCCGATTGCCGTACAGTCCCCATCCGGCTCAATGACCTCACCATTGCCGGAGATCATGAGGATGCCGTCCTTGTCCGCCACGAGCAGCAGCGCCTCAAGCTTGCGCAGCACCTTGTCCGTGCGCCAGTCCTTCGCAAGCTCCACGGCGGCGCGCTGCAGGTTGCCGCTGTAGGATTCGAGCTTCACCTCGAACTTCTCGAACAGGGTGAATGCATCCGCGACCGATCCTGCAAATCCCGCGAGGATCTTGCCGTGATAGAGGCGGCGCACCTTGCGCGCATTTGCCTTCATGATGGCACGCTCGCCGAACGTGACCTGACCGTCGCCCGCAATGGCTACCTTGTTTCCCTTCTTGACGGCAACAATGGTTGTTGCATGAAATGTCATACTGTGTATAGTCCTTTCATATACTCCACATGAAATCTTGTGAGTTCATCCAAGGCTCTCTCCGCGAGCATAAGTTTTTTCTGCGGCTTGCGCGTGCGTCGCGGCAGATTCTCGAGCGGCGGAAGCAGCCCGAAATTGATGTTCATCGGCTGAAAGTGATCGGGGTCGCAGGTCGTGATATAATGCGCCAGCGCGCCGTGACAGGTCGTCTGCGGAAACACAAGCGGCTCCGCCCCCGCCGCAAGCCGTGCGGCATTCACGCCCGCCATCAGTCCCGATGCGGCGGACTCGACATAGCCCTCCACGCCCGTCATCTGCCCCGCAAAGAAGAGATTCCCATTCCTCTGGAACTGGAAGGTCGGACGCAGATGGCGCGGCGCGTTCATAAAGGTGTTCCTGTGCATCACGCCGTAACGCAGAAACTCCGCCTCCGTCAGCCCCGGAATCATCTGAAAGACGCGGCGCTGCTCCGGCCATTTGAGCCGCGTCTGAAAACCGACGATGTTGTAGATCGTCCCCTCCACATTGTCTTGCCGCAGCTGCACCACAGCATGAGGACGCACACCTGTCTCGGGATGCTCCAAGCCAACGGGCTTTAACGGCCCGTAGAGGAGCGTATCCTTGCCACGCGCTGCCATGACCTCGACGGGCATGCAGCCCTCGAAGAAGATCTCCTTTTCGAAATCATGCGCCTTTGCCGTCTCTGCTGTCGTCAGAGCCGTCCAGAACGCATCGTACTGCGCCTCGTCCATCGGACAGTTGATGTATGCCGCCTCCCCCTTCCCATAGCGGGAGGCACGGTATGCCGCCGTCATATCAATGCTCGCAAAGCTGACGAGCGGTGCGGCCGCATCGTAGAAATAGAGTGCATCGCCGCCGATCAGTCTGCCGATATCATCGGCAAGTGCGCCGTCCGTGAGAGGCCCCGAGGCACAGATCACAATCGCCTCATCGGTTGACGGAATCTCCGTGATCTCCTCATGGTGAACGCTGATATTGGGATGCGCTTCGATGCGCTGCGTGACAAAATCGCTGAATGCCGTACGGTCGACCGCGAGCGCCCCGCCGGCGGGGACGGCTGTCGCGTCCGCCGCCTCCATGATGAGGGAATGCAGCCGCCGCATTTCCTCCTTGAGGACACCGACGGCATTTTCAAGTCCTGCGCCGCGCAGGGAGTTGCTGCATACGAGTTCGGCAAAGCCGTCCGTCTTGTGTGCGGGCGATCTGCGCAGCGGGCGCATTTCATAGAGTTCGACCCGTGCGCCCGCCTCCGCTGCCTGCCACGCCGCCTCGCTTCCCGCGAGCCCTGCACCTATGACGATGATCTTCTTCATGCGCGCGTTCCCTTGCGGCGCGTGGCAGTCTTCTTCACCGCTTTGCCCTTCGCCTCTGCCTTGGGCGCGCCGTCCGCCTTCGCCGCCTGAGCCGCCGCACGCTCCTTCTGGCGCGCGAGCTCCTTTTCGATCGGGCTGCCGACCCTCGATTCACAGCCCTCATTGCTGCAATAGAGGATGCTGCGCCCCGTGCGGTAACGATGCTTCTGCATGAACGAGCCGCAGACCTTGCATTTCTCCTGCTGTGGTTCGTCCCACGTTGTATAGTCACAGTCCGGATAGTGATCGCAGCCGAAGAACGCGCGCCCGCGCCGACTCTTGCGCTCGACGATCTTGCCGCCGCATTTCGGACACGCAACGCCCGTATCGCGCAGCAGCGGCTTCGCGTTGCGGCAGTCCGGGAAGCCGGGACACGCGAGGAACTTTCCGAAGCGCCCCTGCTTAACCACCATCATGCGCCCGCATTTGTCACAGGGGATGTCCGTGACCTCGTCGGGAATCTCGACCTCGCCGATCACATCCTCTGCCTGCTTTAGTGTTTCGTCGAACGGCTCGTAGAATTTGCGGAGCAGATCGTTCTTGTCGAGCGTGCCATCCGCAACCTCGTCCAGCTCTCCCTCGAGATTCGCAGTGAACTTCACATCCACGATGTCCTTGAAGTATTCCTCAAGCATATCGGTGACGATAAAGCCGAGCTCCGTCGGGCGGAACTGCTTCTCACGCCGCTCGACGTAGCCGCGCTTCTGAATCGTCTCGATGATCGGCGCATAGGTACTCGGGCGTCCGATTCCCATCTCCTCGAGCGTCTTAACAATCGACGCGTCGTTGTAGCGCGGCGGCGGCTCCGTGAAATGCTGCTCGGGTTTCAGCTCTGAGAGTGCAAGCGCATCGCCCGCCTCGAGCTCCGGCAGCAGGGTATCCTTTTCCTTCTTTGCAATCTCCGCGCCCACATAGACGGCGGTATAGCCCTTGAACCTCAGCTTCGAGCCGTGTGCGCGCAGCTGGTAGTCCCCCGCCGCAATCTGCGCCGCAATCGTATCGTAGACGGCGGCGGACATCTGACTCGCGGCAAAGCGCTGCCAGATCAGCGTATAGAGGCGCAGCTGGTCGCGGTTCAGATACGCTTCGACATCCGCCGGCGTACGCACGATGCTCGTCGGGCGGATGCCCTCATGCGCGTCCTGCGCCTTCTTCCCCATCGCGTAGATATTCGGACGCATCGGCACATAGTCCTTGCCGTACGTCTCGCTGAGATAGCTGCGCGCCTCATCCACAGCGAGGTTCGAGATGCGTGTGGAATCCGTTCTCATGTACGTGATGAGACCCGTTGCGCCGTGCCGTCCGAGCACAACGCCCTCGTAGAGCTGCTGAGCAATCATCATCGTGCGCCCCGAGGTAAAGCCGAGCTTACGCGCGGCGTCCTGCTGCAGGGAGCTGGTCGTAAAGGGCGGCGCTGCCTTCTTGCGGCGCTCGCTGCGCTTGACCTCCTTCACGGTAAAGTCCTGCCGTGCGAGATCGTCCGTCAGCGCCTTCGTCTCCGCCTCGCTGTGCAGCGCGAGCTTCTTTCCGCGCACATGCGTGACATCCGCCATGAAGGCATTCTTCCCCTTTTTCAGCTTTGCCTCGACCGTCCAATACTCCTCGGACCGGAACGCCTCGATCTCGCGCTCCCGATCGCAGATCAGGCGCACGGTCACGGACTGCACGCGCCCGGCGGACAGCCCCTTGCGCACCTTGCGCCAAAGCAGCGGCGAGAGCTTATAGCCGACAATGCGGTCGAGCATGCGGCGCGCCTGCTGTGCGTCCACCTGCTCCATGTGGATCGGGCGCGGGTGCTGCACCGCCTCCTCGATTGCAGGCTTTGTGATCTCGTGGAAGACGATGCGGCAGTCCTTCTCGGGGTCAACGCCGAGGATGAACGCCAGATGCCATGCAATCGCCTCGCCCTCGCGGTCGGGATCGCTTGCGAGATAGATCTTGTCCGCGTTCTTCGCCTCTTTTTTGAGCGCGCGGATGAGCTCCCCCTTACCGCGTACATTGATGTACTTTGGCGCAAATTCATTCTCGACATCGATGCCGAACTGACTCTTCGGCAGATCGCGAAGATGTCCCATGGAGGCTCTCACAATGTAGTTCTTCCCAAGGTGGCGCTCGATGGTCTTCGCCTTCGCGGGCGACTCGACGATCACAAGGATCTTTTTAGATGATTTCTTTCCCGACGCACTCGTATTTTTCGTAGTCTTTGCGCCTTTCGATTTGGATGTTTTCGTTTTCGATGCAGATGTCAGCGTAGCCAATCCGTCAGTTCCTTTCAACGCGCCGATAGGCGTGCATTTCATTCTCTGTAATAATTCCCTTCAGCTGCATTTGGAGCAGGAGCAGCGGAATATTCGCCATAATATGCTCCGGCATACTGTCCACGATCTCATCCATCGTGAGCGCGTGGTCAAAGGACAATACCTGATAAATACGTGCTTCTTCCGGTGTCAGTTGATCGCGTGCAGGGCGGCGCGCAGGTTCTGCAAGGTGCATTTCCTCAAGGATTTCCTGCGGGGACTCCACGAGGCGCGCCCCCGCGCGGATGAGGTTGTGACATCCGCTGCTCTGCGGCGAGTAGATGCTGCCCGGAATCGCATACACGTCCCGCCCCTCGGCGAGCGCCATCTCCGCCGTGATGAGCGAGCCGCTGCGCTTTGCTGCCTCGACGACGAGCGTCCCCTCGGAGAGTCCGCTGATGATGCGGTTGCGTGCGGGGAAAAAGACGGGCAGCGGCTGTGTCCCCGGTGCATACTCGGAGATCACGGCGCCGCCCGCCTCGACGATCTGCGCGAGCAGACGGCGGTTCTCCGGCGGATACGCAATATCCACGCCGCAGCCGAGCACGGCAACTGTCCTGCCGCCGCGCAGCGCCCCGCGATGTGCACGCGTATCGATGCCGCGCGCCGCTCCGCTCACGACAGTCACACCCGCCGCCGCAAGCCGCTCGGCAAACTCCATCGCTGCAGCCTCACCATAGGCGGTGAACTTACGCGCGCCAACCATGCCGATCCGACGCGCATCCGGCACGAGTGTACCGCGATAGTAGAGGACGAGCGGCGGATCGAAGATCTCGCGCAGCACAACGGGATAGAGATCGTCATCAATGGTGATGACGGACACCTCCGCACGCGCGCAGTCCGCCGCAATCCGCTCCGGCAGATCGGGATGCGCCTGAATATGGCGTGCCAGATCATCTGCCAGTGCATCGGACAGAATGCCCGTCGCACGCAGAGCTGCAGCGGACATCTCCCGGATCTTCCGCGCCTCGGGCACAGCCGCACACAGACGGCGCATGCGCACACTGCCGACATGAGGGCATTGGAGTAATGCCGCTAAATACCATCGATCCTCCATGACGGTACGCTCCCCATATTACATAAAATTATACAATAATGCAACCGACAGGAATAATTTTCCATTTAATGTAGAAAGTTCATCGCGGGAACAGCTCATCACCAAATACATAGTATAGCATGAGGAAAACAAGAAGGCAAAGGAAGAGATCGGACATTCTTTTTCTCCTACGAAAAAAGAGGGGCTATGCCCCTCCCCAGATTCTGCATATCACATAATGCGGCGCGCTCCGATGTAGCACGCACCCCAGTAGCCGCCGTGCAGATTGTCGATTGCAACGCCACGGCTCGACGAGGCATTGATGAAATTGCCGTCGCCGAGATAGATGCCGACATGCGACGGACCGTACTCATACGTCGAGAAGAATACGAGATCGCCGGGCACCATCTCCGACGAGGAGACGGGATAGCCGACATCGTATTGTGCGTCTGCCGTGCGCGGGAGATAGATGCCCGCATTGGCAAAGACATAGCGCACAAAGCCGGAACAGTCAAATCCTGCGGGCGACGTGCCGCCAAAGGAATATGGAACCCCGAGGTACTGCATCGAGTCCGAGATCACACGCCGGACGATGTAGTTCGAACCGCGGCTGACCTGCGGCATGGATTTCCCAAGAAGTGCCTTATATGTGGAAGCACCAACCATCCCATCGACATCGAGTCCCTGTGCCGCTTGGAATTCCTTCACAGCCTCTGCCGTTGCAGGACCGAAGTCTCCATCTGCAACAACGTCATAACCGAAGCTGGACAACTGTCCCTGGATCTCAGCTACATCAGTTCCCTGATCACCAAGCTGGAATGACTCTGCACTCGCAACAGCTGCGGAGCAGAGAAGCATTGCGGATAACGCGAGAATCTTGATTTTCTTTCGCAAGCAAACACTTCCTTCCACCGACACACGGGGGCGCCCGTGCATATTAAAAGTCTTCCTTAAACATTGGCTGTGAGAAACCAATAAGCCGAGTTCTGTTCCGCCACACGGGCGGCGACAATCATTTATCTGGGACGCCCGTTGCCGAACGCCTCTAGCGACACTACCCGGAAGGTCGACGGGCCGCCTTACCCCTTCCCTATTTGGTCTTGCTCCATGTGGGGTTTACCCAAGCCGGCCGGTCACCCGACCGCTGGTGCGCTCTTACCGCACCTTTCCACCCTTACCGATCAGATCGGCGGTCTAAATTTCTATGGCACTGTCCCTGAGGTCACCCTCGCCGGACGTTATCCGGCACACTGCCCTGTGGAGCTCGGACTTTCCTCGCCTGTCGAGACAGACGCGATTGTCTCGGTTTCTCAAACCAACGGCAAGATTATACCACATATGGGGCTCAGGTGTCAAAAGTCCCCCTAACCCTTGTGGGATATGGGATGAGCGCCAACGATACGAACAGGGAATCCCTTTTACTGAGAAATTCTTTCATAAAAATTACTCATTCCATGCCGCTCCAACAATCTCACGTATGTTGGACATCTGATTCTCATGCAGATAGCGCCCCAAACCGTCGCAGATCTTCATTGTAACGGCCGGGTCGATAAAGTTCGCCGTCCCAACCGCCACGGCAGACGCGCCCGCGAGGAAGAACTCGACGGCATCCTGCCACGAGGAAATGCCGCCCATCCCGATGACGGGCAGGTGAACGACATGCGCCACATCCCAGACCATGCGCACGGCGACGGGCTTCACGGCAGGCCCGGAGAGACCGCCCGTGCGGTTGCCGAGCACGGGACACCGACGTTCGATATCGATCTGCATCCCGATGAGTGTGTTGATGAGCGAAATGATATCCGCCCCCGCCTCCTCGACGGCAAGCGCCATCTCCGTAATGCTCGTGACATTCGGCGAGAGTTTTGCAATCACCGGCTTTTCGGACGCCCCTTTGACCGCACGCACCACCTCTGCGGCTGCATGAGGGTCGGTGCCGAAGACAATGCCGCCCTCCCTGACATTCGGGCAGGAAATATTGATCTCGAGTGCAGCAACACCCGCGACGTTGAGACGCGCGGCGAGCGCCGCATAGTCCTCGACCGAGCTGCCCGAGATGTTGACGATGACGTTCATCTCATAGTGCTGAATGCGCGGCAGAATCTCCGTCAGGAAGACATCGACGCCCGGATTTTCGAGCCCGATGCAGTTCAGCATACCCTGCGGCGTCTCCGCAATGCGTACGCCGTCGTTACCACGTCGTGGGGCTAGTGTCGTCCCCTTCACCATAACGCCGCCGAGGCGCGCGAGATCGACGAAGTCCGCGAACTCCTCACCAAAGCCGAACGTGCCCGACGCCGTGAGGACGGGCGTCCGCATGTCGATCCCCGCGATATTCGTGCGCAGAAGTTCGTCATAGGGACGGCTCTGTGCATTATGAGGCATAGTACACCTCCCCCGCAGGAAAGACGGGACCGTCCTTGCAGACCTTGCGCCGTCCGCTGCGCGTGTCCACAGCGCAGGACAGGCACGCGCCGAGACCGCACGCCATGCGCTTTTCGAGCGATACCTCGCAGGGAACGCCATGCTCCGCCGCAATCGCGGCAACGCGTTCCATCATCACGGGCGGGCCGCAGACGGCAACGCCGTCATAGTCCCCATCCCGCAGCAGATCCGGCAGGAGTGTCGTCACAAAGCCCTGCGTGCCATACGAACCGTCATCCGTCGTGACAAAGCATTCGCGCACATGAGGACGGTAGATCTCCTCCCAGAAAAGTTCTTCCTTTGTGCGCCCGCCCATCAGAACGGAGACATTCGGATGCTCCGCCGCAAAGAAGAGGAGCGGCGTGAGCCCCATGCCGCCGCCGACGAGCAACGGATGCCGCAGCTCGGTCGTAAAGCCGCGTCCCAGAGGGCCGAGTACGGAGACGGAGCCGCCCGCCTCCGTGCCCGCCAGCGCCTCCGTGCCGCTGCCCACCTGTCGGTAGATGAGGCGAATCCAGCCCTCCGCGCGCGAGACCTCTGCGATGCCGAGCGGGCGGCGCAGATATCCGCCGCGCAGGGGCACGGAGACCTGCACGAACTGCCCCGGCAGGGAAGTTCGTGCGATCACGGGTGAGTCGAGCGTCAGAATATCGACCCCTGCAATCGGTGCTTCATGCGAAAGGATGCGTACCTCCTCGATTACCTTAGGCAAGGTCATCCCCTCCGCCGACATAGTCCTGTATCGCCAATGCATAGACGAGGCGGCGATTCCGCATGAACTCGAGCACACGCAGCACCTCCCACGCCGTATCGAGCGAGGTGAGGCAGGCAATGCCGTGCTCCACCGTGGCGCGGCGGATCTTGAAGCCGTCGCGCGCGGAGTGCTTGCCCTGCGTCAGTGTATTGATGACCATATTGATCTTGCCGCTCTTAATCATCTCGATGATGTCCGAGCTGCGCTCATGCACCTTGCCGACGACCTCCACATCAATGCCGAGCGAGGCAATCGCCTTTGCCGTTCCCTCCGTCGCCACGATGTCGAAGTTGAACTCGGAGAACGCCTTTGCCAGCTGCTTGAGCTCTTCCTTATCCTTGTTTGCAACGGTGAAGAGGAGGCACCCCTTCGTCGGAATGTTGAGCCCCGAGCCGACGATTGCCTTGTAGAGGGCGCGCGCGTAGTGATAGTCGAGGCCCATGACCTCACCCGTCGACTTCATCTCAGGCCCGAGGGAGATGTCGACATCCGTCATCTTTGCAAACGAGAAGACGGGTGCCTTGACCGCAACATAGGGACGCGGCGGAATCAGCCCGGAGTGGAAGCCGAGTTCCTTCAGCGTCGCCCCCATGGCGACCTGCGTTGCAACGCCCACCATATTGACGTTCGTAATCTTCGAGAGGAATGGCACCGTGCGGCTCGAACGCGGGTTGACCTCGATGATGAAGACCTCATTGCGCGCAACGACGAATTGGATGTTGAGCAGCCCCTTCACATGAAGGGCGACAGCAAGGCGCTTCGTGTAGTCGATGATCGTGTAGATCACGCGCGCGGGGAGGGTCTGCGGCGGATAGACCGCAATACTGTC
Source organism: Selenomonas sp. oral taxon 126 (assembly GCF_001683335.1). Taxonomy (GTDB): domain Bacteria; phylum Bacillota; class Negativicutes; order Selenomonadales; family Selenomonadaceae; genus Centipeda. The sequence continues at coordinate 2,307,607 of NZ_CP016201.1, read as the reverse complement.
CCCCGAGTGAATGCCGGCGCGTTCGATATGCTCCATAATGCCCGGGATAACGACATCCACCCCATCGGAAATCGCATCGACCTCGACCTCTGTGCCCTGCATATAGCGGTCAACGAGCACGGGGTGATCCGGCGTCACCTTGACCGCGCGGCTCATATAGTCGCGCAGTTCCTCCTCGTTGTAGACGATCTCCATCGCGCGCCCGCCGAGGACGTACGAGGGGCGCACCATCACGGGGTAGCCGATGCGCTCCGCCCCTGCGATGGCATCCTCGAGATTCGTCACGCTCAGCCCAACGGGACGCGAGATGCCCGTCTGCGTCAGCACCTCGTCGAATCGCTCGCGATCCTCGGAGCGGTCGATGTCGTTGACGGACGTGCCATAGACGCGCAGCCCTGCGCGCTCGAGTTCCGCCGCGAGGTTGATCGCAGTCTGCCCGCCGAACTGGACAATGACGCCGTCCGGCTTCTCCTTGTCCACGATGTTCAGCACATCCTCCACCGTCAGCGGCTCGAAGTAGAGGCGGTCGGAGATGTCAAAATCCGTGCTGACCGTCTCCGGATTGTTGTTGATGATGATCGCCTCGATCCCCATCTCACGCAGCGCCCATACGGAGTGCACGGAGCAGTAGTCGAACTCGACGCCCTGCCCGATGCGGATGGGGCCCGAGCCGAGCACAATCACCTTCTTGCGGTTGGAGACAGCGACCTCGTCCTCACTGCCGCGAAACGTGGAGTAATAGTACGGCGTCATCGCCTCGAACTCCGCCGCACAGGTATCGACCATCTTGTAGCACGGCAGGATATTGTGCGTACGGCGCATCGTGCGGATCTCGTCGCGCGTCTTATGCGTCAGCTCAGCGATGGAGGCGTCCGCAAGCCCCACCCACTTCGCCGCTGCGAGCAGCTTCGGCGTGAGCGGCGATGCGGCGAGCTCGTTCTCCACATCCGTGATATGTTTGATCTTGTGGATGAACCACTTGTCCACCTTCGTAATGTCTGAGATCTCATCGACGCTGAGCTTCCCGCGCCGCAGAGCCTCGGCAATGACGAAGATGCGCTCGTCGTTCACAGCGGAGAGCTGCTTTTCGATCCGCTCGTCATCCCAGTCCGCAAAGCGCTCCATATGGAGGCGGTTCACGCCGATCTCGAGTGAGCGCACCGCCTTGAGGATCGCTCCCTCGAAGCTGCGGTCGATGGACATGACCTCGCCCGTCGCCTTCATCTGTGTGCCGAGCGTATGGTCGGCGTAGATAAATTTATCGAACGGCCAGCGTGGGAACTTCACAACGCAGTAGTCGATTGTCGGCTCAAAGCACGCCTTTGTCTTCTTCGTCACGGAGTTGACAATCTCGTCGAGCGTGTAGCCGATTGCAATCTTCGAGGACACCTTTGCAATCGGATAGCCCGTCGCCTTTGAGGCAAGCGCCGAGGAGCGGCTGACGCGCGGATTGACCTCGATCACGTAGTATCTGTTGCTCTTCGTATCGAGTGCATACTGCGCGTTGCAGCCGCCCTCGATGCCCAGTTCGCGGATGATGCGGAGGCTCGCGCTGCGCAGCATCTGATACTCGTGATCCGTGAGCGTCTGTGCAGGAGCAACAACAATGCTGTCTCCCGTATGGACACCGACAGGGTCGAAGTTCTCCATACTGCAAACAGTGATGCAGTTGTCGTTGCCATCGCGAATGACCTCGAACTCGATTTCCTTCCATCCGGCAACGCTGCGTTCGATGAGCACCTGACCGATCATCGAGTAGTTCAGACCCTTGATGACGGTTGCGATGAGCTCTTCCTCATTCTCCGCAATGCCGCCGCCCGTGCCACCCATCGTATACGCAGGGCGTACAATGACAGGATATCCAATCTCGTTTGCAAATGCGACAGCCGCATGAACATCCTCGACAATCGTACTCTCGGGGATCGGCTCGCCGAGCTTTTCCATCGTCTCCTTGAACCGCTCGCGATCCTCCGCCTTTTCAATCGCCTCGAGCGACGTTCCGAGGAGCTCCACGCCATGCTGCGCCAGAATGCCCTTCTCGGCAAGCTGCACGGCGAGGTTCAGCCCCGCCTGTCCGCCGAGCGTTGCGAGCAGCCCGTCCGGTTTCTCCTTGGAGATGATCTCCTCCAGGAAGTCCACCGTCAGTGGCTCGATGTAGACGCGGTCAGCGATATTCGTGTCCGTCATGATGGTCGCAGGGTTGCTGTTGACGAGCACGACCTCCAGACCGTCCTCCTTCAGCGCGCGGCACGCCTGCGAACCGGCGTAGTCAAACTCCGCCGCCTGACCGATGATGATGGGGCCGGAGCCGATGACCATGACCTTCTTTAGATTTTCCTTGCGCGGCATACGTCACTCCCCCTTCATCAGATTCCAGAACTCATCAAAGAGATACATATTGTCGTCAGGCCCCGGCGCAGCCTCGGGATGATACTGCACCGAGAAGATCGGCAGCTCTGTGTGGCGCAGCCCCTCGATGGTATCGTCGTTCACATTCGTATGCGTCACGACGAGCGGCGTTCCCGCAAGAGAGTCGGGATCGACGGCGTAGCCGTGGTTCTGCGCGGAGATGTGTACCTTGCCCATCTTCAGATTCTTGACGGGCTGATTGCCGCCGCGATGTCCGAACTTCATCTTGTAGGTCTTTGCACCAAACGCGAGCGCGAGCAGCTGATGCCCGAGGCAGATGCCGAAGATCGGCTTCCTGCCCGCGAGTTTGCGCACCTCCTCCACGATCTCGGGCACATCCGTCGGATCGCCGGGGCCGTTCGAGAGAAAGACACCGTCGGGATTCAGCGCAAGCACCTCCTCGGCGCTCGTATGCGCGGGCACAACCGTCACCTTTGCCCCGATGCGGTTGATATTCCGGAGGATGCTGCGCTTGACGCCAAAATCCATTGCGACAATATGCGGCGCATTGGGCATCTCCGTCTCGAGCGTATAGACCTCGGGCGTCGTGACAATCTCCACGACATTGCGCGGCAATTCCTCTCCCTGCAGCGCTGCAATCTCGGACTCCGACATATTCGCGGGAACAATCACGCCCTTCATCGCGCCTGCAGAGCGGATATGACGTGTCACAGCCCTTGTATCAACATGGTAAATGCACGGAATATTGTTTTCCCGCAGAAAGTCCGTCAGGCTTTCCTCCGCCTGCCAGTTATTCGGCGCGTCGCAGAGCTCCCCGATGACAAAGCCGCGTACAAACGAGCGGCGGGACTGCATGAATTTCTCAGCCGCGCCGTAGTTCCCGATGAGCGGGTAGGTCATCGTGAGGATCTGCCCGCAGAACGAGGGATCGGTCAGACTCTCCTGATAGCCCGTCATCGTCGTGGTGAATACCACCTCACCGACCGCATGTGTTTCGCTGTCGAGCAGTTCGCCCGTATAGACCGAACCGTCCTCCAGAATCAATTTTCCTTTCATATGATAATGACCCCGTCCTTCATAACAATCTGCCCATCCACAACAGTCAGCACAGCCCTTCCCTTGAGCTCGCGCCCCGCAAAGGGGGAGTGTCTGCCGCGCGTATAGAAATTCTTCGGATCGACCGTCCAAATGAGCTCCGTATCAATGACCGTGACATCGGCGGGCGCCCCCTCGGCGAGCGTGCCCGCATTCAGCTTGAATACGCGCGCGGGCGCGCAGGTCATGCGCTCGATCAGCGTCTCCATCGGAATCCTCCCCGTGTGCACGAGATCGGTCAGCAGGACGCCGAGCGCCGTCTCAAGCCCCGGGAAGCCGCTCGGCGCGTAGATGTACTCGCGATCCTTCTCCTCGGGCGCATGCGGCGAGTGATCCGTGACGACCATGTCGATTGTGCCATCGAGCAGCCCCGCCACCATCGCCTCGACATCCTTTGCCGTGCGCAGCGGCGGGTTGACCTTCGTCGAGCTGTCGCGCGGGTCAACGCACTCGTCCGTCATCGTGAGATGATGCGGCGTGACCTCCGTTGTGACGCGCACACCGCGCGCCTTCGCCTCGCGCACAAGCTGCACAGCGCGCCCAGAGCTGATATGCGCGACATGAACGTGCGCGCCCGCATACTCGGCAAGCATGATGTCGCGCGCGACGGCAATATCCTCCGCCACAATCGGACGCCCCTTGATGCCGAGCATCGCGCTCCTGTGCCCCTCGTTCATCGCGCCGTCCTCAACGAGGGAGGGATCCTCCTCGTGATTGATGATCGCCTTATCGAACGGGACGAGATAGTCGTACGCACTCAGCAGCACCTTTGCCGACGGGTCGAAATGCCCGTCGTCGGAGAACGCCACCGCGCCCGCCTCGACCATGTCGCCGAGCTCCGCAAGCTCCTTGCCCTCCTGATTCTTCGTCACCGCACCGATGATCTCGATGTGGATGACGGCGACATCTTCCGCGCGCTTCTTGAGACTCGTGACAAGTGCCGCATCGTCCACCACGGGGCGCGTATTCGGCATCGTCGCAATCGTCGTATAGCCGCCCGCAGCACCCGCGCGTGATCCGGAGGCAAAGTCCTCCTTCGCCTCCTGCCCCGGCTCACGGAAATGCGTGTGCATATCGATGAGTCCGGGCGTGACAACCTTGCCGGACGCGTCGTACACCTCCGCCCCATCGGCGCTCAGATTTGCGCCGACCGCGCGAATCACACCGTCCTCGATGAGAACGTCACAGATTTCATTTCGCTTTGCGGCGGGATCGATCAGCCGACCGCCTTTCAGCAGCAGTGCCCCCATCAGGCCTTCCCTCCCATCAGAATCAATGTGAAGAGCGCCATGCGGATGGCGACCCCGTTTTTCACTTCCTCCTGTATGCGCGACTGCACACCGTAGGCGACGGACTCCGAGATTTCCCAGCCCTTGTTCATCGGCCCCGGGTGCAGCACGAGCGCGTCCTTGTCCGCCAGTGCCAGACGCTCGTCGTTCAGCCCGTAGATGCGCGCATATTCGCGTGTCGACGGGAAGAGCCCGCCCTTCATGCGCTCAAGCTGGATGCGCAGCACCTCGACCACATCCGCCCCCTCGACGGCATCCTCAATGCGGTCGTGGATCGTAATGCCCTCCTCCTCGTGGAGGAAACGCGGCAGGAGCGGGCGCGGCCCCGCAATGTGCACGTCCATGCCCATCTTGCGCATCGCCTGAATGTCCGAGCGCGCCACACGGCTGTGCAGCACATCGCCGAGAATGGCGACCTTCAGCCCCGCGAGCCGCCCCTTGTTCTCCTCGATCGTATAGAGGTTCAGCAGCCCCTGCGACGGATGTGCGTGCGCGCCGTCCCCCGCATTGACAATCACAGGAGACACGATGTCGGCGGCATATGCGGCAGAGCCCTCCGCCTTGTGCCGCATGACGATTGCGTCCACGCCCATCGCCTCGATCGTGTAGAGCGTATCGCGCAGACTCTCCCCCTTGACAATGCTCGACGAGCTCGCCGTGATATTCACGACATCCGCGCCGAGATACTTCCCCGCCAGCTCGAACGACGTGCGCGTGCGCGTGCTCGGCTCGTAGAACAGCGTGACGATCGCCTTTCCCCTCAGCGCCGGCACCTTCTTGATGTCACGGCCGACGATGTTCTTCATCTCGCGCGCCGTGTTCAGGATCAGACGAATCTCCTCCGCCGAAAAATCCTCGAGCGCAAGAACATCGCGACCCTTGAGTGATAACTCCTGACTCATGTGCATCCCCTTTCAACAAAAAAGCTTTCCCATGCCCAAAGAAAGGCATAAGAAAGCTTTGCATTCTAAAATTGGATAGACTGACTGCACAGTATATTTCATTGAAAACTCCCTTAAGGCCTCACAGGACCTCTTAAAAGGTGATATGTACGGAAGCACCGACGGATCAGCAGCTCCCTTTGTGCTCCCATTATAGCGTTTTCACCGCGAAAAATCAACCGCGCAGATTCAGATTTTCAAGCATATAACTACTCAACCGAAGTCATAATCTCACCGTTTCCAATCTCGAAGGTTACAACGCTTGAAAGCGCACTCTCGCCCGCAGGGGCAAGGAATTCAAACATGTAGCCGTATGTCCCGTCGCCAACCTCCTCGTCCGCCACTGTCGGATGACTGCCAATGCGGAACGTATCGACCTCCACCGGCATGAAGTCCTCGTCATCTCCCGAAATAGTCATGGCATAGTGAATCGTCGTCACACGGTCGCCGGGCTTCAGCCGGATGAGATTGCGGTCACTCATACCGTTTTTCTCCAAGCCGCGCCGTGCGCCGAGAATGTAATACTGCCCGTCATCGTAGCTGTAGGTGACCTGGAGATTGCACTCCATGCCATTCAGCTTGATCGGAATGGAGTAGAGATTGTAGTCGTCCCCCTCCTCCACGACCTCGATGAAGACGGGGTGCCCGTCGAGCATCGGCCATGTGCCGTCAAAATTATCCTTGAAAATCCCCCTGTCCCAATCTGCATCGATATTCACATCACTGCCGAGGTAGAGAATGATATCCTCCTCCGCGCCGATGTAGAGAAGATTGCAGTGGATACTGGAAAGGATGTCCATCTCCGCCGCACTCAGCCTGACGACGGCGTTGCCGTTTCGATCGACATCGACTGCGCGATCCTCGAACGCTTCCATTCCAAAGATATTTCTGCGCGTCGTAGGCAGTACGCCGATCCGCCCCGTATCGGGGGACGCGGCGAGAATGTCCCGGGCTTCTTCGGGCATCTCACCGTAGATCATGCAGTAGAGCAGACATTTCTGCGAAAGCAGCGCCGCATCCTGCTCCGCGTAGACAGAGAAGCCTTCCTCGTCCCCATCGTAGGAGTAGTAGGACGAAATGCCGCCGCCGCGTCTGCGGTAGTCGCCGTGCACCTTGTAGATACAGGTATCGTCAACCGCCTGTACGAGCGCCGCCCCGCTCGGCAGTTCGCGCGTCGTCTCCCGCGCCAGTCCCGCGAGATCGACCATATTCGCATAGCCCATCTCACGCGTATTGCCGCCGTAGTTCTCGGCACGCTGCGCCGCGCGGTCAAGCGCAGAGAAGAATGCGGGCGACAGACTGCCTGCCCGTGCGAGTGCCTCGCGGCTGTATGTCTCGTAGGCAGAGCGCAGCGCCGGCAGACGCGCGAGATCGATCACGGAGAGCGTCGCCTCCTCCTCCGTATCCTCCTCCACACATCCCGTCATATAAGTATCGCAGATCACCTCGCCGATGGCGGCACCGCCCATCGCGGGATTGGCAGCGAGCGCACCGACCCATGCGTCGTAGTTCCAACCGTTGCCCGGCTCCATCTCCTCCGACGCCACCATATAGCGCGCATAGCCCTCGAGCGCCGCCGCCGTCTCGTAGCTTGCCATCAGACAGGCATCGAAACCGACGACCTCGAACGGCGGCTCTGCCGGATTCGCGCCATAGACCGCAGAGAATGCCTCATGTATATCGTTGAGACGCAGCATATTCTCCGTCCGTTCATCGGCACAGACACCCGCAGCGCTTCCGCCGCCATGATCCCAGAACACGAATACATTGTGATCGGCAGAGAAGTTCTCCCTGCCATAGCGCAGGAAATTCTCCAACGTCCGCGCATTGCCCATATCGGCGTTCTTCATCGTGTCAAGCTGATGGAGTCCGTCCGAATCGTAGAGATAGAGATTCCCCACATTGGAGCGGAACATATCGTTCTGCCATTCACGCGTCCCGCCCGCGAGGATCAGCACGCGCACATTCGGCGGCAGCTCCGTCTCGAGCAGCTCCTCGATATCTGCCGAGGCAGCGCCGTACTCCGACTCGAGATCCGAGCCGCAGACGTACCACGAGATAAGCCAAGAGTCATCGCTGCTGTAAACATTTGGAAAACGCGACCCCGCCTTGGTCACCTCTTCATCCGCACAGCTCGAAAAAATGAGCGTAATGAACAAGAATGTGAGCACAAGGCGCAACGTACGAAAACGCTCCTGCATACTGACTGCATCTCCCTTCATTTTTTGAATGCTTCTTTAATTATTGCAAAAAAAAAGACTTCCCACAATAGAATTACGGAAAGTGACGATTTCTTACATGAAAGTGATGGATTTAGGGAATCGCTGATAAAATGAAGTCCGTCAGATTGGCGCAGATTTTTTCGTCCGAACGAGGAGGCAAACCGGACGCAGAGTGGGGCTCTGTGGAGGATTTGCCGACGAAGTGCGGGCAAAAAAGATGCGCTAAGATGGCGGTGCTGAATTTATCAGTGCTTCCCTAGAACAGAGGTACAAGAAAAATCCATTCTAATCGACATTTAACGGATAATAATTTGTAAAGTACATCACTTTCCTGTATGATTGCATCACTTTCTGTAAATCTATTGCAATCCTCCCCCCATTTTGTGATAATGCGTTTGGGAATCGCAGATGTTATCAGTGCTTCCTTAGTGTCATAATGATATTATCAAAGGAGAGATACCAATGAAGAAATGGATGAAGGCATGTGCGGTCGTGGCTTCCTGTGCATTCATGCTCGGCACGATGGGCATCGCCTCGGCTGACGAGTACGAGTACGAGGGCTACGACGAAAACGGCAACTACGTCTATGCTGTCGCAGACGATGAAGGAAACGTCGCTGCTGTTGCTGTGGACGAGGACGGAAACTACGCCGTCTACGCCGAGGATGACGAAGGCAACTACTACCAGGAGACCGGCTACTGAGAAGGTCGTCCAATTACACCACGAACAAAAAAGCCCCCCATGTGGGGGTTTTTTTCGTGGTCAAATTCTCTCCGCCAGCCGCTCTGCGAGGAGGGTGTAGCGGCGGCGTGTGCGGTCGTTGCTGACCGCCGCAAAGAGCGCCGTGCGGTCGCCGACGATGATGACGCCCTTCTTCGCACGCGTGACGGCGGTGTAGAGCAGGTTGCGCTGCAGCATGATGTGATGCGCGCGCACGAGCGGCAGGATCACGATGTCGTACTCGCTGCCCTGACTCTTGTGCACGCTCATCGCATAGGCGAGCGTGAGTGCGCCGAACTCATCGCGCGTATAGGGAATGTCCATATCCTCCGCAAAGGTCACAACCATGTGCTCGGAGTCAATCCGCGTGATGCGCCCGATGTCGCCGTTGAATACGTTCTTCGTGTAGTCGTTCCGCGTCTGCATGACCTTGTCGCCGAGGCGGAAGCCCAACGCCTCATCCTTGCCCGTGCCCGCAGGATTGAGCGCATTCTGCAAACTGCGGTTGAGCAGATCGACGCCGCACGCCTCGCGCCGCATGGGCGAGAGCACCTGCAGATCCATGAGCCCCGTCCCCGCGCGCAGCAGCCGCGTGCAGAGCGCAACGACCTGCGCGGCGGCGTCCTCGCTCGAGACGGCGGGGACAAAGGTGAAATCCGCCTCGGTAAACGAGGGCACGCGCCCCGCGTTGATCGCGTGTGCGTTCAGCACGATTGTACCCGTATTGTTCTGGCGAAAGATCTCCGTGAGGCGGACGCTCGGAATGACCTGCGAGCGCAGGATGTCCTTGAGCACGGAGCCGGGGCCGACGGCGGGCAGCTGATCCACGTCGCCGACAAGGATCACGTGCGTACCGGGAAGAACTGCGGTAAGGAGATGCTGCATAAGCACAATGTCCATCATCGACACCTCGTCGATGATGATGACATCCGCCTCGAGCTGCGTCTCAGCGTCGCGCCCGAAGCGCATCTCGCCGTCCTCCCGCCCCTGTGCCTCGAGCATGCGGTGCACGGTCGCGGCAGGGCAGCCCGTCGCCTCCGCGAGTCGCTTCGCCGCGCGCCCTGTCGGCGCTCCGAGCAGAATCTCAAGCCCCTGTGCGCCGAGGATGTCGATCATGCTGCGCACAACGGTGGTCTTGCCCGTACCGGGACCGCCCGTCAGGACGAGGACGCCGTGCGTGAGCGCGGCAACGACCGCCTCGCGCTGTGCGGGGGCAAGGCTGACCGCATGAGCTGCCTCCCATGCGGCAACGAGAGACTCCGCATCGTGCACATGAATGTGATCCGCCTTCTTCTGCAGCATGAGGAGAAGGCGTGCCGTCATTTCCTCCGCCTTATAGAGCTGCGGCGCGTAGATCAGCCGCTCCCCCATCTCATCCACGGCGTAGAGGCGGCTCATCTTCACCTCGCGGCTGATGATCTCCATGACCTCGCTCCGCGCAACGCCGAGCCGCTGCGCCGCGCGATCCGCAAGCATGGATTCGGGGATGCAGCAGTGCCCGCCCGAGGAGATCTGCGTGAGCTCATAGGAGAGCCCCGCCGCAATGCGCTCGGAGGAATTCTTCTCCCATCCTGCGGCGACGGCGATGGTATCTGCCGTGATAAAGCCGATGCCGTCGATCTCCTGCGCGAGGCGGTAGGGTGCCTTCTCCATCACCTCAATGGCGAGTGAGCCGTACGCCTTGAAAATGCGCGTGGCATATGCACCCGTGACGCCGTGCTCCTCGAGCCAGAGCATGATGTCCCTGAGCTCGGACTGCCTCATATAGGAGGCGACAATCTTCTCCACGGTCTTCGGCCCGATACCCGCGACCTCTCTCAGGCGGCTCGGCGCGCGCTCGATGACCTGCAGCGCCTCCGCGCCGAATCGCTCCACAATGCGTCGCGCCATCGCAGGACCGACGCCGTCGATCGTGCCGGAGGCGAGAAAGCGCTCAATGCCCGCCGCACTCGTGGGCGCACTCACGCGCATGCGCTGCGCCTGGAACTGCCGCCCGAAGCGCGGATGCGTGACCCAGCTGCCCGTGAGGTGTATCTCCTGACCGACGAGGGGCGCCGCCCCGCGCACCGTCGCGGTGCACTTCCCCTGCTGCGCGAGGCGCAGACGAAAGACGGAGAACGCGCCGTCCCCTGCGGAAAAGATGATATGATCGACAACACCTGTCAGCTCTTCCTCGGCGGAGTGAAAGCCAAGATTTTGCTGAAATTCCATGTCACGCCTCCGTCAGCTGTTCCCACTTCTCATAGCGCTGCATGATCTCGAGCTCCTTTGCCGCATACGCCTCGGCAATCGCGCGGCTGCGCGCGGGATCGAGCTGGGTCTCTGGTCGGTTCATCTCGTACTCGAGCCCCTTCAGCTCCGCCTCCGCCATCGCGATCTCCGCCTCCGTGCGCTCGAGCATCTCCTGCCGTCGCGCCGCAGGAATGGCGCTGTGCACAGCCGCCTTGGGCGCCGTCTTCTCCGCACGCGGCTGTTCCTGTGCGGGGGCGGAGCGTTCCCTCTTCTCCGCAGGGCGCTCCTCTGCCGCCTCCTCCGCCTCGGCTTCCTTCTTCATCAGATAGTAACTGTAGTTGCCGAGATACTCCGTGATCTTTCCGTCACTCAGCTCGAGCGTGCAGTTCGCCGTCTTATCGAGAAAATAGCGGTCATGCGACACGGCGATGAACGTCCCCGGAAACGCCATCAGCGCCTCCTCGACCGCCTCGCGCGCAGGGATGTCGAGATGGTTCGTCGGCTCATCCAGTACAAGGAAATTTGCGCCCGTCAGCATGAGCTTCAGAAATGCCACGCGCGCCTGCTCACCGCCCGAGAGTGCCCCGATGAGCCGCTGCACGTCGTCGCCGTGGAAGAGAAACGCACCCAGATAGCCGCGCGCCGTCTCCTCGTCCAGTCCGTACGTATAGCAGATCTCATCGAGTATCGTCTTGGAGGGATCAAGCCCCTCGTGCTGCTGAGAGAAATAGCCGATCTTGACGCGGCTGCCGATCTTCACGCGCCCGCCCGCCTCAAGCTCGCCGACGAGAATCTGCAGGAGCGTCGTCTTGCCGACGCCGTTCTCCCCGATCAGCGCCACGCCGTCGCCCTTGCGGATGAGGAGCGAAATGCGGTCGAGCACGCGCGCCCCGCCGGGATAGGCGAACGTGATGTCCTCCATCTCTGCCACGCGCTGCGCGCACTCCGTCGGCTTTGTAAAGGCGAAATACTTGAAGCGCGCCGCCTCGGGCGGGAGCACAATGCGCTCGAGGCGGTTCAGCTGACTCTGCCGCCCGCGCGCCTGCTTTGCCTTAATCCCTGCGCGATAGCGGCTGATGTACTCCTCCGTCTTCCTGATCTGCGCCTGCTGCTTCTCATAGGCGCTCAGGAGTGCCGCGCGGCGGTCGTTCTTCACGCGCATATAGTGCGTGTAGTTGCCCGTGTACGCCGTCACCTCCGCGTGGTCGAGTTCCAGAATGCGCGTTGCAACGCGGTCGAGGAAATAGCGGTCATGCGAGATCAGGAGGACGCCGCCGCGATAGGACTGCAGGAACTTTTCGAGCCACTCGATCATGCCGATGTCGAGATGGTTCGTCGGCTCATCGAGGAAGAGAAAGTCCGGCTCACGAAGGAGCGCCTTCGCCAGGCAGATACGCGTCGTCTGCCCGCCCGAGAAATGGCGCACATCCTTCGCAAGATCCGCCTCGGAGAAGCCGAGCCCAAACGCCACGCGGCGAATGCGGCTCTCGAAGTCGTAGCCGTCCATCGCCTCGAAGCGCGTCACGAGATTCCCGTATGCGGCAAGCTCCTCTGCGCCCGCTGCCCCCGCCGCAATCGCGTGCTCCATGCGCTCCTTCTCCGCACGGAGCGCAATGAGGTCGGAGAACGCGCTGCGCAGCTCATCGTAGAGCGTATCGTGTGTGAACGCCGCCTGCTGCTCGACATAGCCGACCGTGTCCGCGCGATCCATCACGATCTGCCCGCCGTCATGCTCCTCGCGTCCGAGCAGGATGCGCATGAGCGTCGTCTTGCCCGTGCCGTTCGCGCCGACCAGCCCCACCTTGTCCCCGCGCTGCACCTCGAAATTCACATGCGAAAAGAGCGTACGTATGCCGTACGCCTTTTCGAGACCAATGACCTTCAAACTCCCCATATCACTCTTCTCCATCCTCGTGCACAGCCTCGGGGCGATAGTCGCGCCCGATGATGACAATCGCCTGTCGCTCACCCGCCCCGTCGACGGGCATGATGACGCAGGTGAACGGCATGCCGTAGAATTGATTCACGTGTTCCTCTGCCGTCATAACGGCAGTCTTGGGACGATCAGACGCATTCCCCGTCTCCACACTCGATATGCGGAATCCCCTTGCGCGCAGTGCATCCGCAATCTCCGCGCCCGCACCGTCGATCCCGCTCGCATTGATAATCATAACGGAGATATCGTCCGCACTCGTGCTTTCATTGCTGCGCTCCTTGGCGCTCTCCTTGGGCGGTGCAGCTTCCTGCCGCTCCTGCTCCTGCGCCTGCTCTGTTTCCTTTTTCTGCGCCGCATTGCGCTCTGCACGCTGCGCGCCGATCACGCGGTCGCCCTCTGCGAGCAGCTCCTCGGATGATGGCAGCAGCGCCTTTTCATCCTCCTCTGCCATGATCCGCAGCCGCTCCGGCATATCCTTCCGATAGGCGCCAGCGTCCTTCTCCGCCGCCTCCTGCATACGCTTGGACATCTCCTTGCCCACACCTGCAAAGAGCGCCCTGCGCGTCTCCACGAGGTCGGGAATCCAATAGCTCACATCGCCGAGATAGGCAGGCGTCCCCGCGACCATCTGCATGGAGATGCCGCCCTCCTCCATGTCCCTCAGCCGCGCCGCGAGGGTCAGCAGCTGACGCGTCGTCAGATCCGTATCGACCGCATTCTTCACCTCATCCACGACCGCTGCAAGGCGCGGGAGCACCTGCGGCGAGAGGAACTGCGCCAGGAGTGCGCGCATGAAATGCTGCTGCCGACCAATGCGCCCGATGTCGCCCTCGCCGTCGCGATAGCGCACGTACTGTATCGCCTGTGCGCCGTCCATATGCTGCTCCCCCGCCTGCAGGTCGATCACGAGACCGCCGTTGTCGTCCCACGGATCCTCGTAGTACATCCGCTTCTCGACATCGATGTCCACGCCGCCGACCGCATCCACAATCCGCTCGAACGCCGAGGTGTCGATCAGGATGTAATGCGTGACGGGAACGCCCACGAGTGCGCTGACCGAGGCGAGCGTCATCTCGTGCCCGCCGAACGCATAGGCATGGTTGATCTTGTCGTAGCCGTAGCTGCCGACCTCAATGCGCGTATCGCGCGGGATCGAGAGCAGCGCCGCGCGCCCATGCTCCTCATCGACGGCGGCAAGCATCAGCGTATCGCTGCGGCCGACATCCTCTTCCCTGTGATCGACCCCCATGATGAGCACATAGCCGAGCTCATTCTCCGGCAGATCGGCGAATGCATTCACATCGCGCAGCGAGCCGGACATAAAGTATGTACTCGCATAGTAGATACCGCAGACGAGCAGAAAGGACAGCGCGAATACGCCCCCCGCATATTTGATGAACGTGCTGCTCTGCACCGCATGAGATCCTTTTTCCTGTGACAATCCGTATATCGTCCTCTCCCGATAAATTGTTACCAGTATAACAAAAACAGAAGTTCCATGCAAATATAAAGACAAAGGGCTGTCGCACGTAGTCGTTTGACTCGTACAACAGCCCTTTGTCAGTATTGCCCGGACGTCCAAAGCGCCCCTCAGTCGAGGCGCACGCCCTCAATGCTAATATCGCGTGCCGCCGCAAAGCGATAGATGCCGAGCGTTGCCGTCGGAATGGGACGCGGCAAGCCGAATACATAGACCTCCTGCTCGAAGCCCATATCAAAGCGCGGCGCGGCATTCTGTACGAGCGAGGCGATGAGTCCGCCCGGCAGTGCTGCGGCATGGATGGTGAAGGCAGTCGCGTTGCCCGCCGCCTGCCCAATGCGGTAGTTGCCGAGGATGCCGTCACTCGTGCTGCCAATGCGCCCCGTAACGCCATAGCTGCCCGGCGTATCGGTATTCGTCAGCGTCGTGCCAAATGTGATGCCGTCCGCACCGAATACGCGCTCGTCCTCACCGTCCGCGAAGCCATCCGCGCGTCCCGTAAAGGATGGCAACGGCGCGCCCTGCACAATGCTCTGCGCGTCGGCGGTGAGCGTCAGCGTGCGCGGCGTGATTGTGCCTGTGCCCGTGAGCGTCGCTGTATTCAGACGATAGTTGCCCGCGCCCGCGCCCGTGAGGGTCAGCCCCGTGTAGTTCACCGCGTGCGTGCCGACGTTCTTGTCCGCATAGCTGCCCGTGCCCGTGCTCGTGACCGTGATGCCCGCGCCCTCGCCGTCCGCAAAGTTCGAGAGGGTATAGTTCTCGCCCTTTTTCAGCGCGTCGCCTGCATTGGTTGTGCCGTCGTATACCTTGTCAAAAGTCTGCCCCGCCACAGCAGCAAGCGTCAGCGCACGCGGCGCGATCGTGCCTGTGCCTGTGAGCGTGGTCCTGTTCAGCGTGTAGTTGCCCGCGCCCGTGCCCGTGAGGGTCAGCCCGCCAAAGGTGACGGCTTTGTCTGCGGCGGCATTCTTGTCCGTGTATGTGCCCGTGGCGGCGGCGAGTGCGAGGTGGTCACCCTCCGTGCCGACAAAGCCCGTGAGGGTATAGTTCGTCCCCTTTGTGAGCGACTGGTCGACCCTGTTGTTTCCATCGTAGGTCTTGTCAAAGCGTGCGCCGCTCGTGAGTGCAAGGTTGAGCTGCTTCGG
Organism: Selenomonas sp. oral taxon 126; assembly: GCF_001683335.1. Classification (GTDB taxonomy): domain Bacteria; phylum Bacillota; class Negativicutes; order Selenomonadales; family Selenomonadaceae; genus Centipeda. The sequence goes on along the minus strand of NZ_CP016201.1, from coordinate 2,292,180 downwards.
CGTAATCCTGCCCGCACCCTGCGCGGTGTTCGCGATGCTATAGTTCCCCGCGCCCGTGCCTGTGAGCTGAACACCCGTGTAGGTGACCTTGTTCGCCCCTGCGACATTCTTGTCGTTGTAGGTCGCGCCCGCAGCGGTCGCTGTGACAAGGTTCTCCTCGCCCGCGACGAGATTGCCGAGCGTCGCATGGAACTTCGATGCGTCAGCCGCAGTATTGCCGTTGTAGGTCTTGCTCTGCGCCCCGACGGTGCCAATGGTCAGCGCACGCTTTGCGATCGTGCCCGCGCCCTGCGCCGTGGTGGCGGCAAGCGTGTAGTTCCCGGCATCCGAACCCGCGAGACCGACACCCGTGTAGTCGATCCTGCTTGCCCCGGCGACGTTCTTGTCGTTGTACGCCGCACCCGTGGCGGTCGCCTTCACATCGTCACCCGCGATGGCATTGGTGAGTGCCGCGCCGAACTTCGATGCGTCAGCGGCGGTTGTACCATCGTAGGTCTTACTCTGCGCCGCGACTGCGCCGAGGGTCAGCGCACGCCGCGCGATCGTGCCGATGCCCGTGAGCGCAGTCTTGTCGAGTGTGTAGTTGCGCGCGCCCGTGCCTGTGAGCGTCAGCCCGTTAAAGGTGACGGTTTTGTCTGCGGCGGCATTCTTGTCGCTGTATGTGCCTGTGGAGGAAGCGAGTGCGATGCCCGTGCCCTCGCTGCCGACAAAGCCCGTGAGGGTATAGTTCGTCCCCTTCGTGAGCGACTGCGTGACGTTTGCATTGCCGTCGTAGGTCTTATCAAAGCGCGTGCCGCCCACGAGGTCGAGCGTCAGCTGCTTCGGCGTGATTGTCCCCACGCCCCGCGCCCTTGTGATGGTATAGTTCTTCGCACCTGTGCCTGTGAGCGCGAGATTTTGGAACGTCACTTCCTTATCCCTGCCTGCGTTCTTGTCCGCATACTTGCCCGTGACAGCACCCGCCAGTTCGACATCTGAGCCATCGCTGCCGACAAAGCCACCGAGATTATAGTGCTGCCCCTTCGTGAGCGTCCGCGTGGCGGTATCTAGCCCCCCGTCATAGGTCTTGTCAAAGCGCGTGCCGCTCGTAAAGCCGAGCGTCAGCTCCTTCGGCTTGACCGTGTACGCGCCGCCGATGATGTCATACTGCTCGCTGTAGGCATGATATGTGCCGGCATCCTTCCCTGCCGTCCATGTGATGCCGTCGCCGCCCGCAATCGTCGGAGCCGTGCCGTCGTAGACACTCTCACGGTTTGCAAGGTGCTTCGTCCGGAGGAATGCCTTGAGCAGCGGCATGGTCTTGCCGTCGTAGATGCGCCACGGCGTCCTCTTGCCGCCCTCGGTGGCAACGTCACTGCCCCATTTCGCGTATGTCGCCGCCTTCTTCATATCGTCCAGACTGTGCTCTTGGACATCGTCCACTGTAGTATTTCCCTGATTTTTGCCGATGCCGTTCTGGATCAGAGCGCCGCTCCCATTCGTTGCACTGCCCTCCTTCCATACGGCATGGCTGAGCGTGCTACCATCCAAAAGTCCCACAACGCCGCCGACTTGCGAATCCGTCTGTCCCGTTCTTTGCTCCACGGTTCCCATCTGCACGGCGTTCTGAACGCGGCTGTTTGCCTCTACCGATCCCGCAATGCCGCCGAGCATCTCATTTCCTAAGACCTTGCCCGCATTCCGGACGTTCTGAACGGTGGAGTTTTGAATCATATATCCCACAATGCCGCCGACAGACTTGTGCCCTTCGACTGTGCCCTCATGGTAGACGTTCTCAAGGGTACTTCGTTGTAGCGTTCCCACAATGCCGCCGACCACAGTATCGCTTCCATAGACCTCACCGCTGAAGGAGACGTTCCGTACGACACACGAATAGTCTGCAGCTCCCACAATGCCACCGACATCCTTCTCTCCCGACACGGAGGCACCCTTCAGGGAGACATTCTCGACGATTGCGTGCTCGATGTATGCGAACATCCCGCGAGAATACCCCCCGAAACTATCGGTCGGTGGCTTAATGGTAAGCCCCGTGATCGTGTGCCCTACGCCGTCAAATCGTCCCGTAAAGGCCCCCATGCTATTATCAGAACTGCCAATCGGCTGAAAGCCCCCATCCCAGTCCTGTGTCTCACTTGCCGCGATGTCATTCGCGAGCATATATCTGCCGATAATCTTCTTATCCGACCCGGTAACTGCTGCATTCACCCGATTCGCGTCCATGTGCTGCAGCTCGTAGACATCATGCACGCGCATATAGTCATAGTCCGTATGCGCATCGGTGCCGTTCAACTTTTTGACATCCCAGCCGCGTGATTTTGCAGATGCGGCATGATGCGCGACATTCGTGCTCGCATAGTCGGAGACCATCTTCGAGGAAGTTGAGCCGTTTATGGTGAAGTTCCGCGTCGTGGTATTGGCGACATCGTAGCCGATATGCGGCGTTTCCTCGCTGCGGATGGTGACGTTCGTCCCCGTGAGCGCCGTGCCGTTTGTGTCCGTGACCGCATCCGTGTTGAGGACTTTGACGTTCTTGCCCTCGATGTAGAGTTTGCTCGCCTTTACCGTACCGAGGTTCAGCACGTCGCCCATCTGTGCGGTGGCGGAGAGGGGGCTTGTGCCGTTTGCCTTGAATGTGTTCGTCGCTGCGGCAATGTCAGCGGGATTCGCCGTCGAGAGGTAGAGTGCGCCCGTATTGACCTCAGAGCCCTTCGCGAAGAGGATGCCGTGCGGGTTGACGAGGTAGACGTTCCTGCCGCCCTCGATCTTGCCGTAGATGTTCGACGCGCCCTCGCCCGTGACGAGGTTCAGATAGTCGCGCGTCTTTGCGCCGCCGTCAAATTTTACCGTCTCGTCCTTTTCGACGGAGAAGTCCTCCCATTTGAGGATATTGTGCTCGGTCTTGCCCACGATGTTCATGGTCTTGTCGGCGGTAGTGATATTCGCCTCTCCCGCATTCGCTGTGGCGTTCGCGCCCTCGATGGGCAGAGCATACGCCGTCTGCGCGGCAAAGGGGGCGGCGAGTGCGCCCGCAACGAGGGCACAGAGGAGTTTGCGGCGCAGCTGTTTGTTCGATGTTGTTTTCATTTCCTTTATCCTTTCTCTAGCATTATTTTGCTGTATGCTTTTCGTTCATTATGTCCAATCGCTCAAGGCGCCCCTACCGTCACGCTGCGCGTGCCACCTCCCCCGCTGCGGCAGGGGAGGCTTCTGCATTACGGCATATGAGCCTCCCCCGTTGCAGACCTGTCCAAGAAGCAAGTCCGAAAGGACGCAGCTGATTGGGCAACAGGTCGTATGGGAAAACGTCCCAAGAACACAAGCGTTAGCGAAGTGTGATTGGTTGACGTTGACCGCTCGACACGGGGGAGGGGGACCGCTTGCGGTGGAAGGGGCGCCTGTGGCTTGTGCGCGTTTCTAACGATAGATAACCTCTACCGCTCAAGGCGCCCCTTCCGTCACGCTGCGCGTGCCACCTCCCCCGCTGTGGCAGGGGAGGCTTTTGGATTACGGTATATTAGCTTCCCCCGTCGAAACGGGGGAAGTGGCGAGCTTGCGAGCCGATAGGGGCGCTCCGAGAGGTTCTACCACACTTTACCGACCATAAACCAGAGGCGGTTCTTTGCCTGTGCCTCCGTGCTCGCGTTCCGCGCAAGTCCGATGCGCCGCGCCCAGTCGAGCCGCACGAAGTAGTCGCCGGGGCGGCTGTAGCTGACGCCAATGCCCCATCCGCTGAGTGTCGTACCGCCGTCCGCACCGTCGTGCGCGTACACCACATGTCCCGTGTCATAGTAGGTGCTAAGATCCAGATGCGGCACGCCCGTCCGATAGACGAGCTCCGCGCTCGCGAGATAGCCGCTGTCGCCCGAGCCCTCGCCCTGCGGGTAGGCGCGCACGCCGTTTGCCCCGCCGAGGTAGATCTCCTCGGAGCTGTCGAGGTTGTCCCCCGCTGCCTGCATCTGTGTCTTGAGGTTCAGATGCCACCGAGCCCCAAGTTCCTGCCGCACGCCGAGATTCAGCACGCCCTTGGTGAAGCTGCCCTCCGTGCCGGCGCGCCGCATCTGCAATGCCGCCATCCGCGAGTCTGATGCAATCGTCCCGTGGTATGCCGTGAGGTCATAGGTGAGATGGGTGCGCGGGCGGTTCATCTCGCCGCGCACGCCGAGACGGGCGGTGTTGCTGTGCTTTTCGAGGGTCATGCCGACATTCTTGTATTCATCCTCGAGTTTGCGATAGTCCCATCCGTAGGTGAGGCTCAGGCTGTCTCTGCTCGTGCGCAGGAGCGGTGTTGTACCGAAGAAACTGATGGTGTCGGCTTGTCCTGTCGCACCGAGACGGCGAAATGCGCCCGAGAGCTCGTAGTTCATGCGGCTGACACCGAATCCGAACACGGTGCCGTCCACGCCGACGGGGCGGGTATAGGTGAGGCTATAGTTCCTCAGATCCTCGTTTGAGATCATCGCACCGAGGCTCAGACGGTCGCCACTCTTCGTGAGGTTCGAGAGTCCAACCTGCGCGCCGTAGCGGTAGCGTCCCGAGGTCTTGCTCCCGTAGTTCTCGCTGTAGAGGACGAAGCTCTGCCGCCGCCCGTCCTTCACGCGGATGGTGAGGTCGCTCGTACCGAACGCCGCGCCCGGCGAGAGCAGCCCCGCCGCCTCCACGCCGCTGAGGGCGGCGATGTTATAGAGTGCCTTCTCCAGGCGGCGCCCCTCGATGGGCGCGCCCGTGTGGAGCGCGTGCGCGAGGCGGCGAATCTGTCCGTCGTCCACGGCGGCGCTGTTTTCGATGTTAATATTCCCGTAGCGTCCTGCAAGGATGCGGATCCGGAGTGCACCGTCCGCATTCGTCTGCGGCGGGAGGTAGGCGGCGGCTGCGGGATAGCCGTGGCTGCGCGCGTAGGCGGTGAGGTCACCGAGGAGCGTGTTCAGCTCCGTCTCGGAGATGGTGCGCTCCGTGTAAGATGCCGCTTTGCCCTTCAGCTCGTCCGCATTCAGCTGCGTGCCGTCCTGCGTGATGTCGATGCGCGCGAGGCGGAATGACGCGCTGCCCGCTGTGCCCTCCGTCACGGGCAGACTGCTCTCAAGCGCGTCCTTTGGCGTAACCGCTCCGATCTGCCCCGCATCAGGCTGCGGCAGATTCGTCGCGGCGAACGCGGCGGACGGCAGGAGGAACGCGGCAGCGAGCGGCAGTGCGCAACGCAGGCAGGCTCGATGAATACGACGTGCTTTTCTTTTCATTTGAACAATCTCCCAGCAATCAGCAAATAAAAATTTTTTTCATAATAACAATTTTATTGATTTATAGCAATAAGATTGCAGAAAGTGATGATATCATACACGAAAGCGATGTGTTTCATAGAGGAGCAAAACACATATACGTGAGGGAATTGTAATGGGGACGCTTTGGTAACATAAAAGACCACCGCATATCGAACGATGCAGCGGTCTTCTTGTCCAAAAATCTTCTTCACACGTCCATACTACTTGGCAGGCGCGTCCTGCAGCGCCAGAATCTCCGCGCGCGTCAAGCCGCTCGACTGCTCGATCACCTCGATGGGGACATTCAGCGTGAACAGAGAACGCACCATGTCGAGCATCCTGCGCTGTCCCTCAAGAAGTCCTGCTTCCCGTCCCTCGGCACGACCCTCTTCCATTTTCTTCTCTCCAAATTTCTCCATCAATTCGCACATGGCATTGACCCCCTCTGCTTCTGCCTTAAAGTAATCGGCACGCTCAGCAAGTTCCTTATAATTCATCTGCTTTGGATTCTCGCAAAAGAAATCCTGCATAAGCCTCCCGAGAGGTGTATCGTCACGGTTCGCTCCGTTGACGTAAAGGATATGCGCCCCATCGTCAAATGGTCGCTGAAGCTCCGCTACAATCCGCTCTACATGATACAGCGGGAAACCTGCTCTATAGATGTCGTTCTCCGTGATAAAGATCACCCATGTTTCCGGAAGTTCGGAGAATGCTGCCCCCTTTGCCAGTTCCCGCGAATCCATCATGCTGCTGTTGTACCGCGCTCGGCGAGGAACGGCACCTTCATTTGCACGTTGGACTTCACAATCGTAAAGTTTCCCCTCGCTGTCCTCCGCCAATACGTCAAAGCGTACGCCACGCCCATAGAGGTTGTCCGCACTCTGCTGTGTAACAACGTGTTTGACAACGAGGTCGTCCCGTCCAAAGAAGATACGCAGTAGGAGCTGCATTCCTTCAGCATAGTTGTCAAAGCACACGTTGAAGAACGTATCGTCAATCAGACGGAATTTTTGAATCAGTACACCATATTCCGCAGGAACGTCTTTCTTAATAATTCTCACCGCGTCGATATCCTCCTCATTTCCTTCTGCTATCATAGTATGCACTACGGCGAATATTGTCAAGGTGGAAAATTTCGGCGGTGGCTTGCAGAAAGTGATGATATCATACACAAAAGCGATGTGTTTCATAGAGAAACAAACTGTGATTCGAGTTCAGTGGGTGCCAAAACGGAGACCTATTCCACTTTACAAAAAAAGGTATTTCATGTAAACTAAACAGACATATTAAAGTAGATACTCTATCTCCGCAGTTGGGGAAGCTGCCCGCTCGGGTTGGGTGCGGAGATAAGCGAGAATTGGACAAGGGGGAAAAGATGTTACGACTTCCTGTCTCAAAACTGAAGGATGGCATGGTACTTGGGCAGAGTCTGTTCAATACCGCAGGGGGAAGCTATCTCGTCAAGGGTCAGCCGGTTACAATTGACTATATTCGCAGACTACACCAGCTCGGCATCCAGTCGGTCACTGTGACCTCCATGGATCCAAGCCACAAGTTCGCACCGCCGCCCGATGTGATCGAGGAAAAGACGCGCGTCAATGCAATCAGCACTGTCTACAATACATTTCAGTCCATTGAGGAAAACGGAACTTTGGATGTCGCGTCGCTGCAAAAGGTGACGGATTCCATCGTCTTCGATCTGTTTGACAATCATGACAACCTCGTCCAGCTCACGGACATTCGCGCTCATGATGCCTATACCTTTGCACACAGCGTCAACGTAGCAGTTCTCTCGGCAATGATGGGGATGCTCTGCCATCTCCCGAAGGAGGAACTGTCCATCATCACGCTCGGCGGGCTTCTGCACGACCTCGGCAAGATCGATGTGCATACGGACATCCTCAACAAGAACCGCAGCCTGACCAAGAGTGAGTTCGACATTATGAAGAAGCATCCCGCCGACGGCGCGCGTCGTATCCTGAAGATAAAGGATCTGCCAAAGGCGAGTATCCTCGCCGCGATTGCAGGACAGCACCACGAGCATATCGACGGGACGGGCTACCCGCGCGGCATCACGGGCGAGGAGATGCACCGCTACGCGAAGATTGCGGCGATCGCAGATGTCTACGACGCCCTCACGAGCGAGCGCCCCTACAAGAAGGCGTATATGCCGAATATCGCCTACAATATCATGCACAATATCAACAAGGGGCAGTTTGACCCGAGGCTGCTCGATACGTTCTTCAACAATGTTGCCCTCTATCCCGAGGGTGCCGTGCTCAAGACCACATTCGGCTTCGCCGTGGTGAAGGAGAGCAAGTTCGGGCGCACAACGACGCCCGTCATCATTCTCTTTGCCGATACGAACGGGAAGCTGCTCGATCAGCGCACGGTGATCGACCTCTCCGAGGAGAAGGACGGTGCCGCGTCGATTCAGGTTGTCCCGACGGGCAATGATCTCTATCACTTTATCCATGAACTCGGCGTCGATCCCTCCTCCTATCTCGAGGAAGAACGTGAGAAGGACAAGGCGGCAGGCATTGTCTCCTCGGGTGTGTCTGCACCGCCGAGGATGCCCATGAGATCAAGCTAATATAAAAGGCAAAAAATGACCTGACTCCCAAAAGTTAGACTTGTATAATCTAACTTTTGGGGGTCAGGTCATTTCAATATCATTTCTATGAAAGTTGAATCCCATGCTCCTCCGCCATCTTGCGAATGACTGCCTCCGGCAGTTCTGCCATCTGCGCCACCGTTGCAACCGGCGTTCCTGCACGAAGGAAATTCATCGCTATCTGCGCAATTCCGAGCTGTCTTCCCTCAGCCCGTCCTTCACTTCGCCCTTGTTTTACGCCCTCTAATCTCCCTCTTTTCCACGAGCCTTCCATATCGCTTACATAGTCATGCTCGTACTTCTCGCGCAGTTCATACTTCCGGCGCTGACCCGCGTCCCGCATAAACGCCTCAATTCTGTCCCATGCGGTGTTGATTGCTGCATCGCTCATTGCTATCGCCTCCATTTCCTCATCGCTTAGCTCATTTCGGATAAACGCCATCCACTTATCCAGTGTCCGCATACGCCGTATGTCCTGCCGTGTCACCTTTGGCAACTCTAAAAAATGTATCTCGATGTCATAGCGCATTAAAGTCCCGCGTACGCATGACCGAATCCTTTCTGTATCATGAGGAATCACTAAATTCCTTATCTTCATTATAAGGAATTCCTTCCCTTCGGTCAAACAAAAAACTGCTATGTTCTTTTCTCCAATATCTTTGCCGCCATCTCCTCCACCGTCATGCAGTCCGCGACGGGATAGCCCGCTGCGTCGAGCCGCTGTCCGAGCTGCAGGAGATGCGGCGCTGCAAGTGCGGCGCGCGCAAGGAGTTCGTCCTGACGAAAGAGCTCCTGTGGCGTCCCCTCGCCGATCACCTGACCGCCCGCGAGGATGACCATGGTATCTGCCACGCGCAGGATGTCCTCCATGCTGTGCGATACGAGTACAATGCTGACGCCGCGCTCCCTGTGCAGCATCGTGAGCATGGAGAGCAGTGCCTCGCGTCCACGCGGGTCGAGTCCCGCCGCCGGCTCGTCGAGCACGAGGTAGCGCGGAGCGAGTGCAAGCACGCCCGCAATCGCGACGCGTCTGCGCTCGCCGCCCGAGAGCGCGAATGGGGAGCGGTCACGATATGCCTCGGGCAGATGGACGAGCTCCATCGCCTCGCGCACGCGCGTCTCGACCTCGGTGTCCGTCAGCCCCTGATTGCGCGGACCAAAGGCGATGTCCTCATAGACTGTCTCCTCGAAGAGCTGGTGCTCGGGATACTGAAAGACCATGCCGACGCGAAAGCGCGCCGTGCGCGCCGCCTCTTTTTCCGCCTTGCTCTTGCCGTAGAGGCTCACGCCATCGACGCGCACCGCCCCCGCCGTCGGCGTGAGGAGTCCGCCGATGAGCTGCATGAGCGTGGATTTGCCCGCGCCTGTCTCGCCCGCAATCGCCGTAAATGCGCCCTCCCTGAGCGTCAGTGTGACATCGTGCAGCGCAGTGTGCGAAAGCGGCGTGTCCTCCATATAGGTGTAGGAAAGTGATTCTATCTCGATAGACAATGCAGCAGCTCCTCATCCGTGACAATATCCTGCGGGAGTTCCCACCCGCCGTGCCTGAGACGCGCGGCGAGGTCGGCGGCAAGCGGTACGTCCAGCCCGAGCGCGCGCACCCGCTCCGTCTGCGAGAAGATCTCGCGCGGCGTGCCGTCCATGACGACCTGCCCCGCCTCCATCAGGACGATGCGGTCAGCCGCAATCGCCTCTTCCATAAAATGCGTGATGTAGACGATTGTCATGCCCTGCTCGTCGTGCAGCTTCTCTACGGCGCTCAGCACCTCCGACCTGCCGCGCGGGTCGAGCATCGCTGTCGGCTCATCGAGCACGAGCGCGTGCGTCTGCATCGCAATCGCGCCCGCAATGGCGATGCGCTGCTTCTGCCCGCCCGAGAGGAGATGGGGCGCAGCCTGTGCATAGCGCTCCATGCCGACGAGCGCGAGTGCGTCCGCAACGCGCCGCCGTATCTCTGCGGGCGGCACGCCGAGGTTCTCGGGGCCGAAGGCGACATCATCCGCGACAATCGCCGCAATGAGCTGATTGTCGGGGTTCTGGAACACCATGCTGACCTCTTGGCGGATGTCCCAACGCAGTGCCTCATCGCGCGTATCCATGCCGCGCACACGGCAGTGCCCATCGCTCGGGAGGAGAAGTGCGTTCAGATGGCGCGCAAGGGTCGATTTGCCCGAGCCGTTTGCCCCGAGCACCGCGACGAACTCCCCCGCGCCGATGGAGAGGGTGACGCCGCGCAGCGCCTCGTGTCCCTTGCCCTCTCCGCTCCGGTAGACGTGGGTGACATGATCCAGTTCAAAAAATATCTCTGCCATAGTTCTCTCTAATTCTTCATGCGTGTTTTGAGGTGTACGCGGAATGTCGTGCCCTTGCCCGGCTCGCTTTCGACCGCAATCGTCCCGCCGTGCGCCTCGACAATCTCGCGCGCAATGGCAAGCCCCAGTCCGTTGCCGCCCATGCGGCGCGAGCGCGCCTTGTCCACGCGGTAGAAGCGGTCAAAGATGCGCTCCTGATCCTCGGGCGCAATGCCGATGCCCGTGTCGGCAACGGAGAGCTGAACGCCCCCCTTTTCCTCCTGTACGGAGACGGTAATGCGTCCATGCTCGGGCGTGTATTTGACCGCGTTATCGACGAGGATCAGGATGAGCTGACGGATCTTCTGCTCGTCCGCATTGATCTCCGCGCGCTTCGGCAGCTCCTCGGCGATGACGATGTCCTTTTTCTCGGCAAAGGGGCGCATGATGCGCACGGTCTGCTGTGCGGCGGCGACGAGATCCATGCGCACGGGCTTCAGCTGGTTCGCACTGCCGTCCGTGCGCGCAACGGTGAGGAGATCGCTGACGAGCTTTGTCATCTTCTTCACCTCGTCGCGCACGTCCTCGATGACCTGCTTCAGAAACGGCGACTTGATCGACGGGTCGGTCAGCAGGAGATCCGCCGAGGCGAGTACGACGGCGAGCGGTGTGCGCAGCTCGTGCGAGGCATCGGCGGCGAACTGGCGCTGACGCTCGTACGCCTCGCGCACGGGCTTCATCGCACCGCCCGAAAGCACGTAGCCGACCGCTGCTGCGCAGATTAGCGCGAGTCCCCCGAGTACGGCAAGCGCCCATGTCGCCTTTTCCATGCCGTTATACATGGCTGTGACATCCTTGCCGACGTAGACCGTCTGGACGGGCAACGGCGGGCTGAATACGGTCTGCGCCGTCATCATGACCTTGGTCGGGGCGCCGCGCTCGTTCGTCTTCGTAAAGACGCGCACCTCCCGCTCGGGCGCATCCCATACGCCCACGATGTCGAGCACAAAGGACTCGATGCGGTACGAGGCGCGCGAGAAGCTGACGAGCCGTCCCTGACCGTCGAACACGTAGTAGAAGAGGCGGTCGTTCGTGCTGCGATAGAGCTGCGTCTCGTCTGTGTCCGTGTCTGCATTGAGGAGTGCGTACGCCTGTGACTCGGAGACGCTGTCCGCCGTATCGAGGAGCTCGCGCGCCTGCTCGGAGGTGATCGCCCACTCCATCGTTTTGTGCATGGCAAAGAGGAGGACGATGACCAGTCCTCCCATGACAAGCGCATAGCGGAGCATGAGCCGCAGGCGGCTGCGCCCGAATACGTTCTGCTCGTTCAATGCGGCGTCTCCAATTTGTACCCGACGCCGCGAATCGTCTTGATCGCCGTGCCCTCCCCTGCTGCGTCGAGTTTCTTGCGCAGCATTTTCATATAGGAGTCGATATTGTTCGAGCTGACATCTGCCTCGAGTCCCCAGATGCGGTCGAGGATGATGTCGCGCGGCACGACGATGCCAATGTTCTGTGCGAGCAGGTCGAACAGCTGGAACTCGCGCGGCGAGAGCTGGATCACCTTGCCGTTCTTCTCGAGAATATTCGCCGTGCGGTTCAGCTTGAAGCCGCCGATCTCATCCACCTCGTGCTGAATCCGCTGTGTCGTGCGGCGCCCGAGGGCGCGCAGACGTGCAAGCAGCTCGGAGAACTCGAACGGCTTGACGAGGTAGTCGTCCGCGCCCGCGTCCAGACCCGTCACGCGATCCTCCACGGAATCACGCGCCGTCAGCATGAGTATCGCGCGGTCATATCCGTTGCGGCGCAGACGCTCGCACGCCTCGACGCCCGTCTCGCCCGGCATCATCCAGTCGAGGATCAGGATGTCGTACTCCGTATAGGTCGCATACTCGTAGATATCGCTGCCGTCCGTGACCCACTCGACCGTGATGTCGTTCTGTTCGAGCATATATTGAATGAGCTTTCCGAGGCGCAGGTCGTCCTCTGCCAAAAGCACGCGCATAGTATCATCTCCCTATTGAAAATTATAGGAAAACGGAGTGAAAGATAGCTGAAAAACCTCGATTCTTATTCGGGAAAAGCGCCTCGTCCGCCGTGATGCCATAGCGCGTGAGGAGGATTGTCTCTGCCTTCATGTGGATGATCTCGCTGTCGACGATCACGCCGTCCATGTCGTAGATAAACGCCTTCATTTAATTTCGCCTCCTATTTATGATCCGCTGCAATCATGCGGTAGAAAACAAGGGTGCCCAGTCCGTATCCCGTCAGCATGATGAGCCCCATCGGGATTGCCGTATGATCGCCCGCGATGCCGACGACGGGCATCATGCACGCGCCGAGCAGCATGGAGAAACAGCCGATGAGTGCCGAGGCGCTGCCCGCATTCTTTCCCTGCCGCGAGAGTGCAAGCGAGAAGCTCGCCGCCCCCATCACGGACAGGGGAACGACCGTCAGGAAGAGCAGGACGAGAATCACGGCAAGCGGTGCGGCGAAATAGAAGCCGAGGAGGAGCAGCGCGCTCCCCACGAACGGCACGAGCACGGCGTATTTCAGCATGATGATGTCCGGCACACGCCCCGCAAGGCGCGCGGGCAGAACGCCCGCGAGCAGGAGTCCCGCGCCGATCACGGCAAAGATCATGCTGTAGACCTGCGGCGAGACCGCATAGATGTTCTGAAAGACAAAGGAAGAGCCCGAGAGATACGAGAAGAACGCGCCGAAAACGAAGCACTGCAGGAGGCAATGCCCAAGGAAGTAACGATCGCGCAGGAGCGCGGGAAACTTCTTCAGCGAATCCGTCATATTCACACTCCACTTCTCCTTCGGCAGAGTCTCCTGATAGATGAGGGTCGCCCCCGCGAGGAGGACGCCGATGAGCGTGAGCAGGACGAAGGTTGCGCGCCAGTCAGCAAACAGGAGAATCTGCCCGCCAATGACGGGCGCGATGATGGGTGCAAAGCCGTTCACCATCATGAGCACGGCAAAGAAGCGCGTCAGCTCCGCGCCCTCGCAGACATCACGCGCAATCGCCCGCGCGATCACAATGCCGCTCGCGCCTGCAAAGCCCGCGCAGAAGCGAAAGAAGAGGAAGAGATAGATGTCCTCGGCGAGCACGCAGCCGAGCGTTGCGCCGATGAAGACGAGCATTCCGATGAAGAGCGGAATGCGCCGCCCGTGAAGATCGCTCAGGGGTCCCGCGAGAATCTGCCCGATCGCCATGCCGAGCGTTGTCATTGTCAGCGTCATCTGAATGAGCGAGGTGGATACTGCAAAATCTGCCTGCACCTCGGGCAGCGCGGGCAGATACATATCGGTCGAGAGCGGCGCAATCGCCGTCATCATGCCGAGAAAGATCGTCAGCCACAGGCGCGTACGCGCGTTTATTGCCATATTGTCCCCTCTTTTTTCAGGTTCCACCCTGCATTTCGCGGCAGGTCTCTGCATCCGCAGGATTTCCCTTTTTCCCGCGCTTCATCAGCCACGCCTTGACCGTCTCCCAGATTGCCGTTGCAATCACGATGCCCGCCGCAATCGAGACGGCGTAGAGGAAGGTCTTGATGCCCTGTGTGCCGAACCTCTCCCAGTCTGCCGCAACGGCGTAGAACATCGTGCGGTAGAGAGAGCCGCCGGGCACCATGGCGATGACGCCGATGATGAGGAAGATGGTCGCGGGGCTTTTGTAGAAACGCGCGAGAATCTCCGCCGCAATCGTCGCAAAGACCGCACCTGCAAAATAGCCCGCAAACTCGTTCCAGTCCATTGCGACGAACAGCATGGTAAAGCCCCACGCTCCCGTGCAGACGACCGCCCCCATGCCGGCGTCCTTGATGTGCCCGTGCCAGAGCAGGTGGAAGCAGAAGCCGCCGACAAACGAGGTCAGCAGATACACCCACCATGTCGTTTCAAAGGCGATGAGCGTCCCCGTCGCACTGAACGCAAAGCCCGTCGCAATGAGCAGACTCAGGATGAACGCCTCCGCGCTCTTGATGAGCCCCGAGATCGTCTCCTGACTGAACATGTCGCGAATCGAATTCATCAGCGCCAGCCCCGGAATCACGGGCATGATGTTGCCCATGTTGATTGCTGCGGGATGGATGTCCATGCCGACCCACATAAAGGAGTTTGCGAGGATACCGCCGATAAAGCTGAGCAGGACGAGCGCAAAGTACGCATTCAGCTTCGTCTGCCCGAGCAGATACTGCACGAGGCGCAGGAGCACGCCGACGATGCCCGCACAGACGGCATCCTCGAACCGTCCGCCGAAGAAGGCGGAGAAGCTCGCGGCAATCAGTGCCCAATAGAAAAGCGACGCCTTGAGGGAGATCGTCTCCATCGTATCGATCTCGCGAATGCGCGCCTTGATCTCGTCCGAGGTCATCGGGTGTGCGCAGATCTCGCGCGAGAGCTGATTCAGCGCCTTGAGCCGCTGAAAGTCAAAGTCCTGCCCCGGTACGCGCCGCATCTGCGTGAGGACGCCGATGTCGCTGCTGCGCAGCGTCACAATGATGCTGGACGTAATGACCATCACGTCCACATGGCGCACGCCATACGCGCGGCAGATGAAGTTGATCGTGCGCTCCACGCGGCTGACCTCCGCGCCCGTGACGAGCATGCGCTGCCCGATGTCGATGGCGCGCTCGAGAATGTTGTTGATGTTGATTCGTGCTGCTTCGTTTATCATAATGAACATAGTTATAGCATGACTTGGCGGTCTTGTCACGTCTTTCGCGGAAAATATTGTCATTCCATGAAAAAAGCAGCCGATAGACGGCTGCTTGATAAATTAGACTTGACTTGCCTTTTTCTTCTCGCGTTCATTGACAATATAGTTGTAGATCAGAACGAAGATCAGGAGGCCACCCCAGATGATCTGGCGGTAGAAGTTCGATATGCTCTCATACATATTCAGCCAGCTGGAAATCATCTGCACGATCAGCACGGCAACGATGACGCCCTTCATATTGCCCTTGCCGCCGTAGGGATCAATGCCGCCGAGCACCGCGATCAGGATCGCCTCCATCAGATAGGATGCGCCGTAGTCCGCCTTTGCGGAGTTGAACCGCCCCAGCATGATGAGACCTGCCGCCGCACTCAGAACGCCGCTGATCATATAGTTGGCGAGATAGAGCCGCATATTGTTGAACCCCGAGAATGCGGATGCCTTCACGCTCGTACCGAGCATGCGGAGCCTGTATCCGAGCGTCGTCCGCTCCATCACGTAGGCGGCGGCGATGGCGAACACCGTGAAGATGATAAACGGCATCGGAATGCCGAGCGTATTTGCAGACATGGCGGCGGCAATCTGAGGCGGCAGACCGCCGAGGGTGCTCCCGTTCGTCAGAACGATTGCCGTGCCCATGAAAAGCGCCTGTGTGCCGAGCGTCGCGAGGATCGGCGTGATGCCGACGGCGCCGATGAGGAATCCGTTCAGCGCTCCGCAGAGCATACCAAAGAGCAATGCGCCGAGGAATGCCAGAAGAATGATCGCGGCTGCTGTTCCCTCGGGCGTCTCTGCCGTTATCAGGAGGGGCAGCGCCTTTGCCACGAGTACGGCGGAGAGATTTGCCACGGCGACAACGCTGAGATCGATGCCGGCGGTATAGAGGGTAAATGCCATCGCAATCGCGAGCAGTCCGAACTCGGGGAACTGCTTCCCCATGGACTGAAAATTCGATACGCTGAGGAAGAGCGATCCTTTTAGGACAGCGCAGAACGCAAAGACGACGAGGAATACGATGAGCATCCGCATGAGATTCTTATCTCTGCGGAACATCTGTCGAATCGCTTCCATCACTGCTTCCCTCCCTCTTCATCGGACACCTGCACCGTGAGTCGGCGTGTGTTGCGCCGCATCTGCAGTGCCGATACCGCCGTTCCGATGATGATCACAGCGCCTGTAAAGACCTTCTGCCACGTCGTCGAAATGTCGAGGAGGATCAGGCTGTTGTCCATGACGGTCAGGAGCGCCATGCCCAACAGCGCGCCCCATACGGTGCCCTTGCCGCCCTCCATGCGGACGCCGCCCAGCACGCACGCAGCAATCACAGTCAATTCAATCCCCTCAAGGTTGTTCGGGTGAACCGCCAGCAGCATGGTGGAGCGGAGGACGCCGATGAGCCCCGCCATACATCCGGAGAACGCATAGATGAACACGATCGTCCGAAAGACTTGGAAGCCCGCGCGCTGTGCCGCCTTGACATCACCGCCGATTGCATAGATGCCGCGCCCGAGCATCGTGCGGTTCAGAATGAACCATCCCAAGAAAATCAAGAGCAGCATGAGGACGATTCCGACGGGCATATCCGAGGTCAGCCCGGAGACGGGATTTGTAACGGAAAACAGCTTCATCTGTCCCAGTTCGTAAAGGGGGGCACAGAGCGGATATTCCCGTGATTTGAACACGCCCTGCATAATGCCGAAGCAGATGCTGCTCGTACCGAGCGTGACGATCAGCGCCGGAAAGCGGAACCGTGCGATGATGAAACCGTTGACAAGCCCCACGGCAAGACCGATGAGCATTGCCGCCGCAAAGAAGAGCGCGGGATTATCCGTCACCTGATCCATACGCGAGCAGACAATGAACATCGACATGGACGCGATTGCCGGAAAGGATACATCCACACCGCCCGTGATGATGACAAACATCTCGCCGATACAGAACATGGCGGGAACCGAAAACGCCCGCAGCAGATCCACCGCATTATTTCCGGTAAAGAACTGGCCGCTCTTCATCTGTATGACAGCGCAGAGAAAGAGCAGAACCAGTCCCACGTAGAACTCTGTTGAGGTAAAAATTCTCTTTTTCATGCGACGTTCCCTCCCTCGTGGGCAAGCTCGGCGAGCGTGCTCTCTTCAAGGCCGTCTGTGGACAGGGAGGCAACCAGACGCCCCTGTCGCATGACCATGACCCTGTTGCAGTTGGTCAGGATCTCCGGCAGATCGTCCGAGATGATCAGAACCGTAAGCCCCTCCCGCGCGAGTCTGCGGACGCGCTCGTATATATCGAATTTCGCGCCGATATCCACACCGACGGTCGGGCCGTTGAGTATGAGCACGTTCAGATCCAGCGCAAGCCACTTGGCAAGTACGCATTTCTGCTGATTGCCGCCCGAAAGCGTGCCAACCTGATCCTCGACATCGTGCAGGGCGATCGACAGCTCCTTTTCCCAATAACGTGCCATCTCCTCAATCCTGCGCCGATCAACAGCACCGAATACATTGGCGTATTCGCTCCATTTTTCCGCAGAGATGTTGTCTGCGATCGGTTGACTGAGAAACAGCCCCTCCGTCACGCGGTCGGGCGGCAGGTAGCCAATGCCGTTTTCGATCGCGTCGCGGATGCAGGTGATCTCGACATTGCTGCCGTTGATCCGTATCTCACCGCTCTGCGCCCGATGACAGCCGAAGAGTGCCTCGGCAAGTTCCGTGCGGCCGGAGCCTAAAAGGCCTGTGATGCCTACGATCTCGCCCTTTTTCAAGGAAAAGCTCACGTTTTTGAAGCCGTTTTCGAGACACAGATCCCTGATCTCCAGAACTGTCGGCGCATCCTCCACGTCATAGGAGAAGCGCTGCGTGACGATCTCACGCCCCGTCATATAGTAGGTGAACTTGTCCTGATTCAGCTCCTTTGTGCTGCCCTCTGCCACATTCCGCCCGCTACGGAAGATGGTGAACCGCTCCGCGATCTCGAATACCTCGTCCAGTTTGTGCGAAACGAAGAGAACAGCGATGCCGCGCGACTGCAGCTCCCGAATGAGGCGAAAGAGGGTATCCACTTCCTTCTTCGTCAGTCCGGTGGTCGGCTCATCCATGATGATGAGGCGCGCGTCGTTGAGCAGCGCCCGACTGATTGCAATCATCTGCCGCATCCCAAAGGTGAGGTTCTCCACGAGCTCATCCAGATCAAGCGTCAGATTGATTTTCGAGAGCGCTGCAAGCGCAGTCTCCCTCATGCGGGCTCTGTTCACGAATGTACGCCCCGCCGCGACCTCCATGTTCAGCGCCAGATTCTCCTGCACCGTCAGATTCGGAAAAAGGGACAGATCCTGATAAATGACCTGAATACCGCTCGTAATCGCCGTCTGCGGAGTCATTCGGTCAAATGATTGCCCGTCGATTTCGAGCGTGCCGGCATCCGGCGTATAAAATCCTGAGATAATATTGATGATGGTTGACTTTCCGCAGCCATTCTCCCCTGCGAGGCAGTGAATTTCTCCCTTTCGTATCGAGAGGTTCACGCCGTCAAGCGCCTTGACGCCGCCGAAGTATTTCTTAATACCCACTGCCCTCAAAATATAGTCAGACAAATTCTGCTCCTCCTCCCGGCATACAGCAAAAGCGCAGAAGCCCGCCATGGACTGCCGCGCTTTTGCCGGGGCATCCTATTGATCAGAAATTATAGTTATCTACGTTATCCTTATTGATTGCAATCCAGCCCGCACCCATGAAGAGACGCGGATTCTCCGGGCTGACTTGGAGTTTGTTATAGGATTTCAGACCGAGATCCATGCCGTCCTGCGGGGTCTTGCCCTCAAGGATCTGACGCGCGAGCACGCACATTGCATAGCCTGCCTCTGCGGGGTCCCACAGCGTGATGTAGGAGAGTGAGCCGTCCTTGATCAGTGTGCGGCACTCATTCGGCATACCCGTTCCCACGACAAAGACTTTGCCCTTGAGTCCAAGCTCGTTGATTGCGCGCGCAACGCCCGGCGTGTCCATGGAGCTGGTGCCGACGAAGCCCGTGACCTCCGGATGCGCCTTGATGACCTCTTTGGCGACCTGATACGCCTTTTCGGAGTTGTTCTCAGACTCGACGCGCTTCGGGTTGTCCAGCAGCTTTACATCGGGGTACTTTGCCATCTGCTGCGCAACCGCGCCGTTTGCCCACTCGTTCTGAGAGGCGTTGGTCAGATGCGCGACCATCGTGGTGTAGATGCCCTTGCCGCCCATCGCCTCCTGCAGCTTGTCCATGATGAACGCACCGTACCCGGCGTTGTTGAACGCCTCGAGATCATAGTCTGCGTTCTTACAGGTCGAGCCCTCGTGCGTGATGACTAGAATGCCCTTGTCGCGCGCCTCCTTCAACACGGGATCGCACGCCGCAGGATCGACCGGAACGACGCACAGCGCGTTGATGTCCTGATTGATGACGTCCTGGATGACCTGCACCTGCTGTGCCGCATCGGTCGCCGCAGGCCCCTTCTGGTAGGCGTTGATGCCCGTATCGGCGGCGAACTGCTTTACGCCGTCCTCCATACGGGCGAACCAGCCGTTGGACGAGTCCTTGACGACGACGGCGATCTTCCAGTCCTTCTTCTCTCCCTTCGTCGCGACATCCGTTGTCTCAACGACGCGCGCCGCAGTCGCCTTGTCCGTCGATGCGGTCTGCTTTGCATCGTCTCCGCACCCGGCGAAGGACAGGCAGCAGGTCACTCCGAGCGCCACTGCCAAGAGCTTCTTCTTCATGTTCATGATAAAATCCTCCTCGCTTTATTCACAGAAAAATGCGAAGATCGCATTTCCCTACATAACACCCTTTTGCAGGATCACGCAGCCGTAAGGCTGACGCTCTCCTGTCGAGATCGTTACAAAAGCAGTCTTTGCCTTATCATAGAAGCTAAAGCGGTCAATGAATCCAACGCAGCTCTCGCCTTCGGGCACATTGTCCTTCACTGCGGCAATAAAGTCGTCCCAGACCTTCGGACGGCCGATCTTCTCGCGCATCTCCTCCATCACGTCCATGATCAGGACAGGATGCTTTTCATACTCCGTATCGAGCGGCATGAGCTTCAGAATGCCGTCCAGCATCTCCGCCGCGCCGATGCCGTCGGCATTGATGGTAATGCCATTCTTCGCCATCGACACGGCAGGATAGAAATCGTCCGCGATCACGACGAGATCGCCGTGTCCCATATCCGCCAGTGCCTTCAAAAGGTCAGGGCTGATACATTTTGGAATGCCTTTTAACATAATGATTTCCTCCAATTCGGTATCCGCTCATAGATGCGAAAGAAAAAAATACACTTGATTTGACTACTCAATGTTGCGGTGGCGCGCTTCCATTGTTTCATGCGTCTCATGGAGGCGCTCCGTCAGGAGCATTGCGAGAATATCAAAGAGCAGAAACAAATGCTGCTCGAACAGATTTCCCATGGGCTGTGCTGATGCAACGGTACGCGGGTCTTTCCCCTTGTAAACCATCGCCGGCACAAAAAGGCAGGCATCGGCTTCGGACGGCGTTCTCTCCTCGGGCGAGCCTGTAATGATAAGCCGGCGGGCACCGGTTTCTTTTGCTCGGTCCAACAGATAATCGATATGACCAATACAGCCGGAGCCATTGACCGCAAGGAAAAGGTCACCGGATTTCATCCCGGGCGTCGTATCGTCCCAGAGCCAATGAACCTCTTTGCCGAGATGTACGAGCCGCATGGCGAATCCGCGTGCGGCAATGCCCTCCCGCCCGGCGCCCGTGACGAAGACGCGCGCGGCAGATGCAATTTCCTGCATAGCAGTCTCCAGAGCCTCTGTATCCTGTGCCGCAAAAACCTTTTCGTGCTCAAGAAGCATCGTGCGATAAAGCGCCTCATAGCCGTTCATCTTCATGATTCTCCTCTCCACTTCTCAGAACCGCGTAAAACAAGCCTGGTCGGCAAAAAGATTTCGTGACGGCCGGGTTCTGCCGCAGCTTTCCCCTCTGCCGCCTCGATGCGACGCGTGAGCAGGTGAATCGCATCCCGGCCCATGCGATAGACATCGCGATCCACGACGCTGAGACAGATCCCGCCATAATAGAGCATCTCGATTTCATCGAAGCCGATCATAGAAACGTCCTCACCGAGCCTTAGTCCATGCTCTCTGAAATAGCGCAGACAGCCCAGCGCCGTCATGTTGTTCGCTGCAAATACGGCGGTCGGCGGCTCGTCCTGCTCCATGATCTCGTGCATGGCGGCGTAGGCGCGCTCCTGATGGAAGTCGCCTTGTGCGGCATATCGCGGGTCAGGCTGCAAATTCCACTTGGAAAAGGCCGCCAAATATCCGAGCCAGCGTTCATTGCCGGGACGGGAGT